>SIRY01000193.1 GCA_004366215.1 Actinomycetota bacterium
CGGGCGAGCCGCTGTGCATCGTCGTCCTCGCACTTGGCGCCCACGTCGCTGACCTTGATACGACAGCGTAGTCCCGCGACGTCAACCTCCTCGAATCGAACGGCGCGAACGCTGCGGCGCTGCCGTCGGTAGCGGACACCGGGGCTGCCGGTGCGCGTGTGGAGCCAGTCGACGAGCCGTTCACGCTCGTCGATGCGACTCATCACGGTCACGGCGAAGCCTGGACGACCCTTCTTGCCGTAGCCTGCAACCACCCACGCGTCGAGCGCTCCCGCCTCGAGGGCCTCGTCGACGAGCCGCCCGAGGTCCTCGCCGCTGATGTCGTCGAGCCAGACCTCGAGCACCGCGACCTCATCGCCGGAGGCCGCGCTGTCTTCGAGGAGCACGACCTGCACGACGTTGGCGCGACCTCGATCGTCGCGCCGTCCGGCTCCGTAGCCCACCGCCTCGACCGTGCCACCAGACGGCTCCTGCGCATCCGCGAGCGCGCCGAGCAGCGCCATCGCCGTCGGCGTCGTCGCCTCCGGGCCTTCGGCGACCACGACGCGTATCCCAACCCGCGACGCGATCGCCGTCGTCACCGGCGCGGGTATGGGGTAGACGCCGTGGGCCATCGGTGCCGACCCCAACCCGACGGCTACCGGCCCAACGGCAACCTCGACGACGTCGAGCGAGGCGATCGCGGCGACCGTGCCGACGACGTCGAGGACCGTGTCCATGGAACCGACCTCGTCGAGCTCGTGGCCGTGCTCGCCGTGGACCTCACGTTCGGCCGCGAGGAGCAGCTCGACAGCCCGTCGCGCTCGCTCGCGCCAGCGGGGTTCGAGTGCTGCTCGATCGCAGGCCTCGAGGAGCTCCTGGCCCCCGACTCGCGTCGTCGCGACCCAGCCGTCGACCTCCAGTACGCTCGCCTGCAATCCTGCACGGCTCGCCCGACCGCGTCGAAACGCGCCCGCGAGCCCAAGCGGTGCGAGTGCACGCCGAACCGAGGCCTCGGGCGCTCCGAGGTCGAGGAGCGCCGCGAGCAGCATGTCACCAGCCGCTCCGAGCGCTGGGTTGATGAGGAGTCGACGCATCGTCATCGAGAGGCACTCCGGCTGCGCAGGATACGGATCGCAGCACAGCCGGCACCAAAGCCGTTGTCGATGCCGGCGACGACGACGCCTTGCGCGCAGGTCGCAAGCATCGACCACAGCGCGGTCTCCCCACCCCTCGAAGCCCCGTAGCCCGTCGAGGTCGGCACCGCGATGACCGGTTGGCGGGCGAGCCCGCCGACGACGCTGGCGAGGGCGCCCTCAAAGCCAGCGACGACGATGAGCACCGCGGCGTCGCCCACCTCTTCGAGCGCACGGAACGAGCGCTCGATCGCAGCGATCCCGCAGTCGAGCACGAGGTGGGCACGGTAGCCGAGGGTCTCCACCACGCACACGGCCTCCTCGGCGACGGCGCGATCGGCGGTGCCAGCGGCGAGGACGCCCACCGTGGCCTCGAGCGCGCCGACTGGCGCGACCGGGTTGCCAGCGAGCGCGACCCAGGGAGCACGGCGCGTGAGTGACGGGTACGCGCGCAGGCCGAAGCGCTCGGCGAGCTCCGCCGCCCGCTCACGTTCCACCCGAGTCACGATGGTCGGCTCGCCGCTCGCAAGGCTCGCCTCGATGAGCGCGACGAGGTCAGCGTCGGCCTTGCCTGGTGCGTAGATCGCCTCTGGAAGTCCGATCCGCGCACGGCGACCGACATCGAGCCACCCTGCGTCGTTGCGCACGAACTCAGAACCCACTGCTGACCCCACCTCAGGGGAGCCTAGGGCGTTCGACGCCCCCACCTCTCGGTATGCTCCCGGCTGTGACCGCTGCCCGCGTCGGCTACCTCGGCCCTGCCGGCACTTTCACCGAAGAGGCCCTCACCGTCTCGCTCGAGCAGGTCGCGCTCGAGCCTGTTGCCTACCCTTCCATCGAGGACGCGCTCGCCGCCGCAGCGAACGGCGAGGTCGACTTCGCGTTCGTACCGATCGAGAACGCGCTCGAGGGCTCAGTGCTCACGACACTCGACGCCCTCATCCACCGCTACGACCTGCTCGCCATCGCCGAGTCGATCCTCGCGATCCACCACGTGCTCCTCGGCTACGGAGAGCCGGACCTCGCGCGCGTGCGTGAGGTCCGGTCGCATCCCCAGGCGCTCGCGCAGTCACAGCGGTACCTCCGGGCCCAGCTGCCCCAGGCAGACCTCGTCGCGGTGGCTTCGACCGCTGACGCCGCTCGCCAGGTTCGCCTCCTCGAGGATCCTACGGTTGCCGCGATCGCTCCCCGACGTGCCGCAGCGCTGTGGGGACTCAAGGTCCTCGCCGAGTCCATCGAGGACGACCCACACAACGAGACCCGCTTCTGGCTCCTCGCGCGCGACCGCCTACCGCCTCCAACCGGCAACGACCGCACCGCCCTCGTGTGCTTCCAAGTCGTCGATCGGCCCGGATCGCTCCTCTCGCTCCTCGTCCCCTTCGCATCCCGCGGTATCAACCTCACGAAGCTCGAATCACGTCCAGCGCGCACCAACCTCGGCGCCTACCTCTTTGTCATCGAGCTCGAGGGCCACGTCACCGACGAGTCGGTCGCTGGGGCGCTCGAAGACCTTCGAGAGCTCAAGGTTCGGACGAAGCTGCTCGGCAGCTTCGAGGCTGCGCGCCCACCCACCGCCCACCCGCGCAGGCCTCCAACGCTCCTGGTCTCGATCGACCCCGGCCTTCCCCGAACAACACCTTCGAGCGAGTAGGCTCGCGCACTCGAGGAGGGATGGCAGAGCGGACGAATGCGAAGCACTTGAAATGCTTTGGGCCACAAGCCCCGTGGGTTCGAATCCCACTCCCTCCGCACGACGGAGCGTCGCGCGGTTGCACCGCTGCCACGTAAGAACCCGAGAACGGCCCGGGGCCCTGATCCGCGACAGGATCAGGGCCCCGGGTTGGCATAGCAGGGATGAGGTGGTTAGCTGCCGAGTTCGCGAGGCAGTGCGGCCTGGAAGCTGCGGTAGAGCATCGTCAGGTCCGCGTAGCCGAGTCCAGAACCAGGATTGAACACCGCGCCGGACGTGCCGGTGTAGAAGTCGTCTCCGTTGACGAACTCACCCGAGATCTGGAGCTGCGAGTTGCCGATTTGGCCGCTGTAGTAGTTCGAACCAAAGACCGTGTTCGAGTCGAGCGGCGTGAACGGCGACGAGCTCGAGGTGGCGAAGCGGTAGATGTTCGGGTTCCAGAACCCGAGCCGCACGCCACCGAGCGCGCTCTCGTAGACCGCGTCCGTGCCGTTGAGCTGTGGAGCAACGAAGCTCGTGCCACCAAAGTCAACGAGCGACGAGCCATAGACGCTCTGGAACTGCGGGTCGTAGACCACGTAGCCCGTCTGTGGATCGGCGTTGAACGCAAGGTCAGGTGTCACGCGACCGCCGCTCATCCCCGTCATCAGCGACGGTGCTGGGTTGAAGGAGAACTGCGTCGGCTCAACGAGACCCGGCGCCACCTCCTGTGGGTTCGTCGGGGTCAAGAACTCGTAGGCGGAGTAGTTGCCCGCACCCACCATGGAACCTTGCTGGTAGAGCGGCCGGCCAAAGAGCACCGAGTAGCCGCCGCCTGAACCCACCGGGAGGCTGGCTGCTGCCTGCGCCTCGTTCGCATCACCGAGCGCGATGTACAACGGCCACAGGTAGTCCCATCCCCAGGTCATCTGGCTCGGGATGGTCACCGACTCCGTGCCAACCTGGGTGCCATTGACCATGATCGGATACGTCTGGGTTCCAGGGAGGGTCGTTCCACCAGCTGCGGTGTCGTAGGGGGAGTCGGAAGGCGAGGTGAGGCCGAGATTCGTCGTCCCGATGTCGCGGGCTGGGTTGTAGGCCCCGTAGTCACCAGAGGCGATGAAGTTCGACTGACCCTGCGCGGCCATCTCCAAGAACGCTTGGTTGAAGGAAGCGGCGTAGCCAGGCGACTCCTGGGCAGAGTCGACAGCAGCCTGGATCGCGGTCTCAGACTCACCCCAGCTCGTCGACACCGACCCTGCGATGTTCTGGCTCGCTGCCTCGTAGAACGCGTCGACGAAGCCGTAGTCGGTGTTGGGCGCCTGGTAGACGACGATCTTGGCCATCGGCGCAATGGTGCCCGACTGCTCGACGTCGAGCGTCGTCTCATCCGAACCAGCCGTGAGCGACACCGGACCAGCGCCGCCGTCGACGTTGACGAGACGAATACGGTTCGGCAGGGTGGCGACGTGGGCGATGTTGGCCCAGAAGTAGCGCGGCACGGCCGGATCGACGCTCGCGAGCGTCACGATGCCCATCGTCTGGTTCTGACCAAGAAAGCCCGCTTGGGTCAGCGGCGAGAGGTTGTAGTCGTTCATGAACGCCTGAGGCAGCTGATCGATCGGCGCCGTAGTCTGCTGGGGAGTCGCCTGCGAGGTGACCTGTGGAATGCCCGGGACGCTCAGCGACTCGTAGGGAGCGTAGTTCGACAACCCCAAGATGGCCAGGATGTTCGAGGCGAGGTTGAGCGGCATCTGGGGTGCCTGACGGGTGCCGTACACCGTCTGCGTGATCGCAGGCGCGTTCGCTTGACCTGACGGCTTGACGCTCACGGTGAAGTTCTGGAGCAGGATGCCAAGCGCCTTGTCGTACTCTGCTGCCGTGCCTTGCGTCGTCACGTCGAGCCTGTCCGCCATGACCTGGGAGGTGATCCCAAACTCACGCAGGAAACCACGGAGCGCCAGGATGTACTCGGGCGTCTGACCGTACTCGAGCGCGAACTCCTGCGGCGTCATGTACGGACCGTGCCAACCCGCGGCCACCATGCCCGCGAGCTGACCCATGTTGCGCATCTTCAGAATGAACGACACGCGCATCATCGTCGAGCCGGCTGTCTGACCGGTTGGCGTGGCGTGTGCCAGCACATCCGCAGCGATCCCTTGCGACACCGGAACCAGCGGGTTCGACGACGCTGACAACGACGCCGACGGTACAGCCAGCGCCGCTGCGATGAGTCCTGCCGAGCCTACGACGCCAAGCGTCCGCCCACGCAGAAAACGCTTCATGGACAACCCCCTCAGAGCTTTTCGTGGCACTCAGTGCCAGCGAGCGAGCGTAGCACACGCTGCTCGTACCGATACGCCACACCTCTACGAAGAACGATCGGTATCACCACTCTGCGTGGTATGCGCACGGCTAGTGCATGAGCAGCCGGGGTGCCTCGTCGATACCGATGGTCAAGTGCCAGAACGAATCCTGCGATCCCTCTGCCTTGAGCTCCTCAGCGGCGAGCGCGAGGCGCTTCATCGGCGATCGCGCGGTGTGCTCGTGAGCAAGCAGCGTCACGAGGTACCCCTCCCGCCGAAAGTGACGCGCTCGCCGCAGCGCCTCGGCGACTTCGGTGGAGGGATCGAAGATGATCGTGAGGCGACGCCGCGCCTCACCGACGCGGACTCCGAGCTCGCCGAGGAGCGCGAGAATCCGCTCGAACCCGAGTGAGATGCCACACGCCGGCTCGCTGACGCCAAACTGCCCGAGCAGGCCGTCGTAGCGCCCCCCTCCGCCGATCGAGGTTCCCCAGTGAGGGTGAGTGATCTCGAACACCGACGAGGTGTAGTAGTCGAGACCGCGCACGATGAGCGGGTCCACGATCACCTCCGTGTCACGGACGGAGGTCCGCACGTGGTCGACGATCGCCGCGAGCTGCTCAAGAACGTCGTCGCCGACTCCGAGCGACGCGAGCGCCGCGAGCGTACCGTCTTGCTCATCGATGTCAGACAACGTGGCAAGGAGGTGACCGGCGAGCTTGGCCTCGACGCCGGCGGCGACGATCTCGTCGCGGACTGCTCCGGGCGACGCCTTGTCCAGCTTGTCGAGCGCCACGAGCACAGAACGCCAGCTCGATGGAGGCACCTCGAGGCGTCGGAGCACCGCCTCGAGGGCGCGGCGGTCGTTGATGCGAAGCTGGAAGCCCTCGAGCCCGAGACGGTGCAGCGCAGCAGTCGCCGCGACCAGGAGTTCGACCTCCGCGAGCCACCGAGGCTCACCAAGGATGTCAGCGTCAGCCTGGACGAACTGGCGCAGGCGCCCACGTTGGGGTCGCTCGGCACGAAAGACCGGACCGATCTGCATCGCCGCGAAGGGCTTTGGGAGCTTCGACTGGTTGACCGCGTAGAACCGCGCGAGTGGCACCGTGAGGTCGAAGCGTAAGCCCGCGTCGACGAGGTCGTCTGGGCTGGCTGCGTGCGCGAGGTCGAGTCGCTCCCCTCGCTTGAGGATCGAAAACATCAACTTCGTGTTTTCACCTGCTCCCGAGGCACGCAACGCGTCGATCGTCTCGACCACCGGTGTCTCGACCTCGAGGAAGCCGTGTTCTCGGTACGTCGAGCGGATCGCTGCGATGGCAGCAAGCCGCACCTCCTGCTCTCCGGGAAGGATGTCTCGCATACCTCGGAACGGACGCGCTTGGAGCATGAAACCCCTCTCTTGCCACGACGACGAGATGAGCGAGCAGGCACTGCCATCCTACGCTAGGGACGCCTTGACACCCTGCGGCGAGCAGGCTGGAATCCTCCTGAGAGCCACCGCGGGCACCGGGCTCGTCGGGAAGTACTCCGGTGAGCGCGGTGTTGCCCGGCCTGAGATGTCACGAGAAGGGGGAGCCATGATACGTCGCCTTCGTCCAGCTCTCGTCGTCGCAACCGTGAGTGGGCTGAGCGTCGTCCTCGCTGCCTGCGGCTCGACGAGCGCGCCATCGAGCAGCCACGCGAGCTCCTCGCCTGGAACCGTCAGCACGTCATCGTCGAGCTACGGCACGATCATCACGTCCGGGCGTGGGGTCACGTACTACATGTTCACAGCTGACTCGAAGGACCACTCAGCCTGCACCGGGGCCTGCGCGCAGGCGTGGAAGCCGGTCGTCGCTGCGCACCCCACCGTAGGTGGAGCTGCGCAGGCCGGCCTCGTGTCGACCTTCGTCCGTGCAGGAGGCGTGCGCCAGGTGGCCTACGACGGGCACCCGCTCTACACCTTCATCAGCGACACCGGTCCTCACGTCATCACCGGCGAGGGCGTGCACGCCTTTGGCGGCACGTGGTACGTGCTCTCACCTTCGGGGACGCCGATCACCGCAACCTCCTCGAGCACGAGCTCGAGCAGTGGCGGCTACGGCGGCTACTAAACCGTCATCGCGCGAGCTAGATACTCACCTGCTCTGGGCGCACCTGCTTGCGCGCGAGCGCCCAGTAGACCACCGCAGCGACGCCGAGTCCGAGGTAGATCGAGAAGTCCGCACCGTGCGCCGCGCGAGCAAGTGGTCCCTCGAAGACGCTGGTGTTGATGCCGGCGAGCGCAGCCGCCATGCCGACGAGCTGAGCGACGATGGCGGGCCAGTGCACTCCGCCTCGCGACCAGTAGCGACTACCTGGCCCACCATGGAGTGCAGCGCGATCGTAGCGCCGGCCTCGAAGGAGCCAGTCGACGAGGTAGATCGCCGTCCACGGAGCTACCCAGACGATGATGAAGAGCACAAAGTCGCCGAGCAGGGTGTTGAACCGATTGGAGAACGTCGCGTAGGCGGTGAGCAGCGCACAGATCGTCGTGTCGAGCACGACAGCTTGGATGCGACTGAGGCGCAACCCGAGAGCCTGGAGGGTCACTCCAGAGGAGTACAGGTCGAGCGAGTTGATTGCAAAGAGTTGGACGATGGCGACGAGCAGGTACGGGACGAGAAACCATCCAGGGAAAGCGTGAGGGAGCCCTGAGATGGGGTTCGTTGCTGAGGGCACGAAGGTGTAGATCGCTGCGCCGAGGACCATTAAGAGGATCGATGGCACCGCCGCACCTGCGAACACCCAGCCCACGATCGCCGCCGCAGACGAGTGGGCCGGGAGGTACCGGGAGTAGTCGTTACCGTTCTCGGTCCAGCCAAGGCCCGAGGCCGAGATGACGACCGCGAGCACGGCGAGCATCGTCGGCCACGTGGCCCCGTGCGCAACCGAGTGAACGTTGAGCTTGCCGACGGCGAGACCGGCCATGAGAGCGAACAAGATGAGGAACGGAACCGCCAACACCCGCAGTACCCGCAGGATCGTTCCGTGCCCAAAGAGCGGCAGAATCAGCTGCACGAGCGCTGCCGCGACGATGATGATGACCTTGTCCGTGGTGGTCGCCTGCACTCTCCCTTGCTGGAGGAGGGCAACGGCTGCGAGCACGATGAGCGCGAGACCCTCGGTCTCAAACCCCACCTGCGTCAGCCAGTTGAAGAGCGACAGCAGGCGCGATCCCAGGGGACCGAAGGGGGCCCGGTTGATGGTGAAGGTCGTCGTGCCGGCTGACGGCCCTTGCAGGCTCGTCAGCCCAAGGAGCGCAAACGAGAGGTTGCCGACGACGATGAGGAACACAGCCTGGGGGAAGGACAACCCGAAGCTCATGACGAGCGCGCCGTAGACGACGTACTCCACGTTGAAGAGCGCGCCGGCCCACATCCAGAACAAGTCGCGGGGGCGAGCCCAGCGCTCTGTGTCCGGGACAAGATCGATTCCTCGCTGCTCGACCACCATCGGACCGGCCTCGGCCACGGGGATACGGTCGAAGGCTTCCTGCACCAGCCCCTCCAACGACGACGCCGACGAACGCTCATAGGCTAGAGCCGAGATGCCGGTACCCTGCGGGCTTGGGAACGCAGGTTGAGCGGCAGACGAGGGAGGCAGCATGCCAGCGCACCGACACGGCGCCGCGCTCATCGCTCGAGCACGCGGCGAGGGCACCGTCGACCTTGTCATCCGAGGAGCGCGGGTCTTTAGCCCGATCACGCGCGAGTGGGTGGCCACGTCGCTTGCCATCGCCGACGGAGTCGTCGTCGGGTGGGGGGAGCGGCCAAGCGCCCGCGTCCTTGAGGTACCCGGCGCGGTCATCGTGCCGGGTTTCATCGACGCTCACGTCCACGTCGAGTCCACCAAGCTCTGGGTCGATCGCTTCGTCGAGGCCGTCGTGCCGACGGGCACCGTCGCTGTCGCGAGCGACCCTCACGAGATGGCGAACGTGGCGGGCCTCGTCGGGGTACAAGCCATGATCGAGGCAGCGCGAGGCCTGCCCTTGCACCTTGGAGTCTGTGCGTCATCGTGCGTACCCGCGTCGCGCTTTGAGAGTCCAGGAGCTGACTTTGGGGTCGCCGAGATGTCGTCCGTACTCGCAGACCCCAGTGCACTCGGCGTCGCGGAGGTCATGGACTTCCCAGGCGTCGTCGCCGGCCGTGGTGACCTCCTCGCGAAGATCGCGCTCGCAGGATCGCGGCGTGTCGACGGCCACGCCCCTGGTCTGCGCGGCTCCCCTCTCGACGCCTACCTCGTCGCCGGCGTGGAGTCGGACCATGAGATGGTGGAGCTCGACGAGCTACAGGAGAAGCGCTCGAAAGGCATGTGGGTGTTCCTACGCCACGGCTCGGCGAGCCAGAACCTGGCCTCGTTCGCTCCGACCGTCATCGAGCATGGAACCACCAACGTTGCGGTGTGCTCCGACGACCGCGAGCCAGACCTCCTGCTCGAGCACGGCCACGTCAACGACCTCGTCCGACGGTGCGTCGACGCGGGCATCGCGCTCGAGGACGCGCTCGTGCTCGCCACACTGAATCCCGCGACGTACCACGGCTTCGACGACCTTGGACACCTCGGCCCAGGAAAGGCAGCCGACCTCGTCGTCTACCGCAGCGTGGACGAGATCGCCCACGGCGAACCCCCGATGCTCGTCTTCCATCACGGCGAGATCGTCGCTCGAGATGGGCAGCTCACCGTCACGCTCGGCGATCGCCCCGCACCTCCAGCGCTTCGCTCGAGCGTGCGTCTTCGTCGCCCGCTCCGTGCAGACGACTTCGCCATCGCCATCCCGCCGACGAGCCGGGTGATCGTCACGTACGACCACACCCTCTGGACCGGCCAGCGCACCGCCACCGAGGCCGACCGCGGCCGGCTCAACCGCTTGAGCGTGGTCGAGCGGCACCGTGCGAGCGGACGTATCGGCCACGGCCTCGTCGAGGGGTTTGGCCTCGAGCGCGGCGCGGTCGCCTCGACCGTAGCCCACGACGCCCACAACCTCATGGTGGTCGGCGCCCTCGGTTCGGAGCCAGACATGGCTGTTGCCGCGAATCGGCTCGCACAGCTCGGCGGCGGCCAGGTCGTGGTCGCCGACGGCACCGTGCTCGCTGAGCTCGCGTTGCCGATCGCGGGGCTCATGAGCGACGCGCCGGCGCGGGACGTCGCGCGAGCTCAAGCCCAGCTCACGAGGGCGGCCCGTGCGCTTGGCGTGACCCTCGAGGCGCCCTTCATGACGCTGTCGTTCCTCGGTCTATCGGTCATCCCGGAGCTCAAGCTCACGGATCGGGGCCTCGTCGACGTTTCGACGTGGCGCCTCGTGCCGCTTGCTGCCTCGCTGCAAGACGCGTAGGGCTCAGGTACGCTGAGCACGGTGAGGAGGTGAGGAATGCGAGAAGCGGTGATCGTCGATGTGGTACGCACGCCCATCGGGAAACGTCAGGGCTCGTTGTCCGGGTGGCACGCAGTTGATCTCGCCGCCGAAGTCCTCCGATCCCTCGTCGAGCGCAACCATCTCGAGCCCACCCTCGTTGAGGATGTGATCATGGGCTGTGTGACCCAGGTCGGAGAGCAAGGGGTCAACGTCGCGCGCAACGCTGTGCTCGCGGCGTCGCTACCGGAGACCATCCCCGCGACGACGGTCGATCGGCAGTGCGGATCGTCGCAGCAGGCGGTCGCCTTCGCAGCTCAAGGGGTCCTCGCGGGGGCCTACGACGTCGTCATCGCCGCGGGCATCGAGTCGATGTCCCGAGTGCCGATGGGTTCGAACGCTGTGGGTCCCGGCACGCCGTTTGGACCTCGCGTCGAGGCGCGCTACGCGTCACAGGGAGGCCTCGTG
>ML178773.1:0-2502 GCA_004366215.1 Actinomycetota bacterium
AGCGGTCCTCATCGTGCTCACCGTGCTCGCAGTGAACGTCCTCGGCGACGCCCTACGGGACGTCGTCGAGCGGAGGCTCTAAGAAGTGTGGATTGTGGGAAGGAGTGCAGTGATGCAGACACGTCGAGCTCAGCGACGAGGGAAGACGCGTTGGCGCAGGAGCGCCGCGTGGATCGGGTCGGTGGCGACACTCGGGGTCCTCGCGGCTGCCTGCGGGGGCAGCACGACGTCGTCGGCCTCAAGCGGCCTACCGGCTAACTACGCGTCGTTCGCGCTTCACTCAGGTGACACCTTCTCGTGGGTGCTCCCACTCCCGAACCAGGCGAACTACGAGCCGTGGGACCAGAACGCTGAGTACGGCATGTACCGACCGCTGTACACAGCTGGAAACGGCTCCTCGCCAACCATCGATTACGCTACGTCTCTCGCCCAGCCACCGGTGTATAACGCCTCAGACACCCAGGTGACGGTGACGCTGAATCCATGGCGTTGGTCGGACGGAAAGCCGGTGACGACGAGAGACGTGGAGTTCTTCTTCAACCTCTACAAGGCGAACAAAGCCAACATCGCGACCTACGTACCCGGAAACTTCCCAGACAACGTCGCTTCACTCACGATCGATTCTCCGTCGACCTTCACGCTGACCTTGACTCATCCGGTCAACCCGGTGTGGTTCACGGACAATGAGCTCACCGATATCGTTCCGCTGCCACAGCACGTCTGGGATCGGACGTCGGCCAATGGGCCGGTTGGGAACTACGATCTGACGCCGTCGGGCGCGGTCGCCGTGTTCAAGTTTCTCACGAAAGAGTCGAACGATCTCTCGACCTACGCAACGAACCCGCTGTGGTCCGTCGTCGACGGTCCGTGGAAGCTGCAGAGCTACGATCCGACGACGGGACGCACCGTGTTCGAACGCAACTCAGCGTTCTCGGGTCCCGACAAGCCTCGGCTCGCAGGGTATGCGCTCGAGAGTTTCCCTAGCCAGACTGCGGAGGTCAATGCTCTGAGATCCGGGCTGTTGACCTATGGGTACCTACCGATCTCTGACTACAAGCTCGCGTCGAGCCTCCGTAAGGACGGCTACACCATCGCGCCATGGATCACTGACTACGTCCAGTGGGCGGAGCTGGGCTACACGAGTCCGAAGTATGGTCCGCTCGTCAAGCAGCTCTACATCCGTCAGGCTCTCCAGCACCTTGTCAACGAGCCGCTCTACCTCTCGACGGCGCTGCACGGCTTTGGACAGCTGACCTACGGGCCTGTGCCAAACATCCCAGGGTCTCCGTACGTCACGAGCGTCGAGCAGACCGACCCTGACCCCTACAGCGTGCAAGCAGCTCGGAGCTTGCTGCTTGCCCACGGATGGCAGGTGGGTCCGAGTGGCGTCATGGTCTGCGCTAATCCGGGGACTGGCCCGACGCAGTGCGGCGCGGGGATCAGCAAGGGTGAGGCGCTCAACCTCCTGTTCATGTACCAGAGCGGTTCGCCGACGCTCGCAGCGCAGGTCGAAGCGTTCGCGACGGCGGCTCACCAGGCAGGCGTCGGCATCACCCTAGATCCTCAGACCCAGAGCACGATGTTCTCGATCGGTGGTGTCTGCCCGCAGTCTGGGCCGTGCAACTGGGGCATCATCTTGTACCGGACGTTCCTGTGGAACTATGGCCAAGGTGACGTGCTGCCAACCGGCGGACAGATGTTTGGAAAGGGCAACTACTGGGGCGGCGGATACTACGACCCCACCGCTCAGACGCTGATCGATGAGACGCACACGCAGCCGGGCTTGGCAGCGCTCTTCGCCTACGAGAACTACATCTCGCGTCAGGTGGCTGCTCTCTGGTTCCCGACGTGGGACTGGCAGATCTCGGTCGTCTCTGACAAGCTGCACGGGTGGGATCCGCAGCAGATTTTCGGAGATCCGACCCCGTCACGGTGGTACTTCTAGCGCGATGCTTGGGTTCGTCGTTCGTCGGTTGGGGCAGGCCGTCGTCACGATGCTCGCGGTGTCGATCGTCGTCTTCGGCTTGCTCCACGCTCTGCCCGGCGGCCTCGTCAGGGCCCAGCTCGGCTCGCACGTCTCGCTCGTCGCGATCCGCACGTTGACGGCGGAAGAAGGGCTCAATAGGTCGCTAGTCGTGCAGTATCTCCTGTGGCTGCGCGGTGTCCTCGAGGGACATCTTGGGCAGTCGTTCAAGTTGGGAGAGCCCGTCTCGACGCTACTGGGTCTCTACATTCCTCGGACGATTCTCCTCGTCGGCATCTCCATGCTCCTCGCGGTAGCGATCGCTATTCCGCTCGGACTTTGGCAGGGGTACCGGCGCAATCGGGTTGACGACCACGCATTGAGCGCACTCATGTTGACGCTCTATTCGATGCCGACCTTCCTGCTAGGCGTGATCCTCATCCTGATTCTGAATTCGTGGCTCGGAGCACTACCGGCGTTGGCGTCGAACTTTGGAACTGGCCTCGGGACGGATGTTCGGGACCTTGGGTTGCCGATCC
>ML178773.1:2512-13338 GCA_004366215.1 Actinomycetota bacterium
GCTGCTTCTCCCGCTACGTGCGCTCGTCGGTGATCGACAACCTGCTCGAGGACTACGTCCGGACGGCTCGAGCGAAGGGCGCGTCGGAACGACGAGTCCTGCTGCGGCACGTGCTGCGGAACTCTCTCACGGCGACGGTGACGATGATCGGCCTCACGCTGCCGTATACGGTGTCGGGCTCCTTGATCGTTGAAGCGCTCTTTAACTTCCCGGGTGCTGGACTGCTGTTTTGGAACGCTGCTCAGACGCGCGACTTCATGGTGCTGCTCGGCATCGTGCTCGTGATCTCTCTGGCGACGATCGTCGGCAATCTCCTCGCTGATCTCGCCTACGGGTTACTCGATCCGCGGGTCCGGTACCGATGACGACGACCGCTACCGTGACGGCGCAGTCGGTGCGTCGTGGGGTTCGCTCGCGGGAGGGTGCGTTCGCTCGCTTCCGCTCGAACAAGCTCGCCGTCGTGGCGAGCGTCGTCCTCGTCGCGATCGCACTCTTCTGCTTCGTCGGCCCGCTCGTCCACCCAGTGTCGAACGCAGCGAATCTGCTCGCAGCGAACGAGCCACCCTCCCAGGCGCACTGGCTCGGCACGACACCGAACGGCCGCGACGTCCTGGGGCGACTCATGGTCGGTGGGCAGTCAACCCTGGAGCTCGGCGTCGCTGTCGGGGTGCTTGCGACAGGGTTTGGCCTGCTCTACGGCACGACCGCGGGTCTGGTGGGCGGAGCGCTCGACGCGGTGCTCATGCGCATCGTCGACGCGTTGCTGTCGATTCCGTTCCTGTTCTTTGTCATCCTGCTCGCGTCGATCGTGCGGCCAACCCTCGGCTTGATCATCCTCGTGATCTCCGGAGTGAGCTGGTTGTCGACGGCGCGGCTCGTGCGAGCTGAGACGTTGCGGCTGCGCACGCTCGACTACGTCGAGGCCTCGCAGGGCTTTGGGGCGCGCTCGTGGTGGATCCTCGTGCGTCACCTCGTGCCGAACGTCCTTGGCGTCCTCGTCGTCAACGGGACCCTCAAAGTCGCCGATGCGATCTTGACCTTCGCCTCGCTCGGCTACCTCGGCCTTGGCGTGCCACCGCCTGCGACGAACTGGGGCGCCATCCTCTCTGCGGGCGTGAACAACTTCTTCGACGGCTACTGGTGGCAGCTGTGGCCGGCAGCGGTCCTCATCGTGCTCACCGTGCTCGCAGTGAACGTCCTCGGCGACGCCCTACGGGACGTCGTCGAGCGGAGGCTCCAGTGAGGACGGTCAAGGACGCGACGGGTGAGCTCGTCAGCGAGCTGTGGGAGCGACCCTCCCTGCTTCGGCTGGCTGATCGGGCGCTGGCGGGGGCGAGCGAGAGGCCTCTGTGGCTCGACGATCCGCGACGCCCCGCGCCGCACCCGCCACTCGAGGGGTCGCACGTCGCCGACCTCGTCGTCGTGGGTGGCGGCTTCCTTGGGCTCTGGAGCGCGTTGTTCGTCGCGGAGCAGCGACCCGGCTGGAACATCCTCCTCCTCGAGGGAGGACGGCTCGCTGGCGGCGCCTCGGGCCGCAACGGCGGGTTCTGTGAGGCGAGCCTCACCCACGGACTCGCGAACGGGCTCGCTCGCTGGCCGGACGAGATCGGCCGTCTCGAGGCTCTCGGTGGCGAGAACCTCGACGAGTTGAGGACGTTCGTCCGTCGTCACGCTCCCGAGGCGGACCTCGTGGAGTCAGGCACGCTCGACGTCGCGCTCGCTCCCTGGCAGTTGGAGGAGCTCGCAGAGCTGGCCGACGTCGCGCCTCGTTTCGGCCACGACGCCGTCCTGCTCGACCGTGAGGCGCTCATGGGCGAGGTGCGCTCGCCGGCGTACCGAGGAGCGCTGTGGACTCGTAACCGGGCGGTCATGCTCAACCCTGCTCGTGTGGCCTGGAGCATCGGCGCGGTCCTGGCATCGAAGGGTGTGCGTATCGCCGAGGGGACGGTGGTCGTGCGCCTCTCACGAGAGGGCCCCTTCGTCCGGCTCGAGACCGGATCGGGGGCTACGGTGCGGGCGCGAGCAGTGATCCTCGCGACCAACGCGGCACCGCCGCTCGTCAGAGCGGCTCGGTGGCGCTTCGTACCCGTCTACGACTACGTGGTTGCCACTGAGCCACTCTCGCCGAGCCAACGCGCCTCCATCGGCTGGGAGCGCCGCCAGGGCATCTCTGACGCGGGCAACCAGTTTCACTACTACCACCTCACCGACGACGGTCGGATCGTCTTCGGGGGCTACGACGCGGTCTACCACTTCGGATCGACCGCTCGGCCTCGGTGGGAAGGCAGATCGCCGACGCACCGTCGCCTCGTCGCTCACCTCCTTGCGACCTTTCCGGCCCTCGAAGGCGTTCGCATCACGCACGCGTGGGGAGGAGCGATCGACACGTCGAGTCGTTTCGTGGCCTCCGTGCACCGTGCCTACGGCGGTCGGGTCCACTACGCCGTGGGCTTCACCGGCCTCGGCGTCGGTGCGACCCGATTCTACGCGAAGATCCTCGCAGGGCGGGTGCTCAACGAGCCGCACCCTGCTGAGGGCTTAGGGATCGTTCGGGACGGTCCGGTGCCCTTCCCTCCTGAGCCGCTCCGGTGGTCCGTCATCGAGCTGACTCGCTGGTCTCTGGCCGGAGCCGATCGGCGCGGCGGCCGTCGCAACGCGTGGTTACGACTGTTGGACCGCTTCGGCGTGGGGTTTGACTCCTAGAGAGGGGATCGTGTGAGCGAGGACGTGGTGCTGCGCGTGGCAGACCTGACGACGGAGCTGGCACGTCAAGGTCAGCGGCTCCCAGTCGTGGACGGCGTGAGCTTCTCGGTTGCGCAGGGCGAAACCGTCGGCATCGTGGGTGAGTCAGGGTCGGGCAAGACGGTGTCGGCACTGAGCGTACTCGGCCTCTTGCCCCCTTCGATGCGGATCGTCAGAGGATCGGTGCGCCTCGGCGACGAGGAGCTGGTTGGCGCCTCACCGCACCGCCTACGCCAGCTTCGCGGCGCGGCGATTGGGATGATCTTCCAGGATCCGCTGAGCTCCCTCAACCCATCGAAGACGATCGGATGGCAGGTCGCGGAGCCGCTTCGGATCCACCAGAAGCTCCCAAAGGCTGAGGCTCGCAGACGAGCGCAGGAACTCTTAGAGCTCGTCGGCATCCCGAGTCCGCGCGAGCGCCTCGACGACTACCCGCACCAGCTCTCAGGCGGCATGCGTCAGCGAGTCATGATCGCGATCGCCCTGGCGTGCGGCCCGAGGCTCGTCATCGCAGATGAGCCGACAACAGCGCTCGACGTCACGATCCAGGAGCAGATTCTCGGGTTGCTCACCGAGCTGCAGGGCCGTCTCGGCACCGCCATGGTGCTCGTGACGCACGACCTTGGGGTGATCGCCGGACGAACAGACCGCGTGCTCGTGATGTACGCCGGACGGGTCGTCGAGTCGGCTCCGACGGTGGAGCTCTTCCACGCGATGCGCCACCCCTACACTCAGGCGCTCCTCGCCTCGATCCCAACGATCGGTGCGCCGCGCTCAGAGCGCCTTCCTTCGATCCCCGGGACGCCACCTCCGCTCGGAGGGGCCGGCATCGGGTGTGCGTTCGCCGCACGATGTGCCCGAGCTGACAGCGTGTGCTACGAGCAGGTACCGCCCCTGCGCGGGACCGACGGCCACAGCGTCGCCTGTTGGCACCCGATCGACGGGCCGCGGCTCCGGGTGGCGGGAGTGGCGACCGGTTCGGACGCCGCGCTCGAGGCAGAGCGCACGCCACTCGTCGAGGTGGTCGGCCTACGCAAGGACTTTGAGGTGACGAGCAGCGTGACGCGGCGACGAATCGGCACGGTCCGTGCGGTCGTGGACGTCGACCTTGCCGTTGGACGAGGCGAGACGCTCGGGTTGGTTGGGGAGTCCGGATGTGGCAAGACCACCCTTGGTCGAATGATCGCTGGTCTCGAGCGACCATCGGCCGGCGCTATCCGCTTCGACGGCGTCGACATCGTACACCTTCGAGGGCGAGAGCGGCGTCGCGTCCACCGGCGGGTGCAGCTCATGTTCCAGGATCCCTTCGCGTCGCTCGATCCGAGGATGAGCGTCGAGAGCATCCTGCGGGAGCCGCTGCGCGTCCAGGGGCTTGCCTGCGCTCGCTCGCGGCTCGAGCAGCTCCTCGACCAGGTCGGCTTACCCTCCGACGCCCTCGATCGCTACCCTCATGAGTTCTCAGGGGGGCAGCGACAACGCCTTGGGCTGGCACGCGCGCTCGTCCTCGAGCCGGAGCTGATCGTGGCCGACGAGCCGGTCTCAGCACTCGACGTCTCGATTCGCTCGCAGATCCTCAACCTCATGCGCGATACGCAGCGCACGCGGGGGCTGAGCTACCTCGTCATCAGCCACGATCTGTCCGTCGTGAGCTACCTCGCGGATCGGGTGGGGGTCATGTACCTCGGTCGCATCGTCGAGCTCGGTCCAACCGCCTCTGTCATCGAGACGCCAGCGCACCCGTACACGCGTGGGTTGCTCCGGTCTGTCCCGCTGCCGGATCCGCAGCGTGAGTCAGCCAAGCGTCGCATGGGTGCGATCCTCCAAGGTGAACTCCCCTCGGCGCTGCGCCCCCCGACTGGCTGCGCTTTCCACCCTCGGTGCCCTTTTGCCACCGAGCAGTGTCGCGCAGAGGTTCCGGCTCCTCGGCAGCTTCTGCCTGGTCACCTCGTCGCGTGCCACCGCGCCGAGGATGTGCTCCACGAGCCCTGGTCGCTCGCGAGCGTCGGGCAGACGGCGAACCTGCCGAACTCGTAGTGTCGCCGCGATTGGCAGTCCGGATGTGCTCCTCAGGCGCGAGCGTGACGCAACGCCCAGCACGCGATCGCCGCAGCGGTAGCGACGTTGAGGGAGTCGACGCGGGGATCGAGAGGAATGCTGAGCACGACATCGCAGGCGTCGACCGCAGCGTCTGAGAGCCCGGTACCCTCTGTGCCGACGAGGAGCGCGACGGGCGCGTCAGGGGTGCCGGGCGCGTCAGCGAGGACGTCGGCTCGGGTTAGCTCGAGGTGCGTGAGGCCGCGCTGCTCGAAGCGGCGTGCGCTTGCTGGCGTGACGAGAGCGACGCGCATGAAGCCGTGAGCTCCGAGGGTGGCAAGGGCCTCCGGCCATGGGTGGAGCCGGCTGACGCTGAGGTGGAAGAGGTGGCCGCTTGAGACTCGGACGGTGCGGCGATTCCACGGATCGGCAGTCGTCGGGTCGAGGAGGAGGCCGCCGCAGCTGAAGGCTGCCGCGGTGCGGATGAGGGCCCCGAGATTCTCGAGGTCGCAGATCCCCTCGGCCACGAGGAGGCAGCGGCTGCGTCGCCCGGCATCGAGCACAGCGCTGAGCGTGGGAGCCGGTGGTACGCGCGCCGCCGCCACAACCCCCCGGTGGAGGTCGAAGCCGACGATCGCCCGGAGGAGAGGACGCTCGACGACGAGCACCTCAGCACCTCGAGCCGTCGCGAGTGTGACGATGTCACGTGCCAGGCGCGCCTGGTGGTCGTCCATGAGCACCGACTGAACATCGCACGACGACGCGAGCAGTGTTCGCACAGCGACGCGGCCCTCGACGATGACGAGCTCCCCGTCCCGATCAGCTCGGCGCGCGCTCGCGCCGCGCAGGTCTCGAAAGGGCGCGAGCCGGGGATCGGTGAGGGTGACGATCGGTACGAGGCTCTCGGCCGGCCTCGACCTGCGGATGGGATCGGGCGTGTCGTCACTCACGAGGGTCGGTGGCTCGGCGGAGCGACGGACGGGCTCGCGACGCTCGCGCGTTCGTCATGAGCGCAGCGAACGCGTAGGGCTGTGAGCAGCGCACCGAGGTCGCGGTCGAGGTCGTGAGCCAGGCTCTCCCAGCCGCGCGCGAGTCGCAGCGCGTCTCGCGCTGCGCGCTGGGAGGCTGAGCGTGTGAAGGAGTGGGCGAGGGCGACGACGATGACGTCGTGGGCTTGGCCAAGGTGAGTGCTGAGGCGTTGCGCGGAGCGCCGGAGGCGAGCCGAGGTCGCCGGCGCGAGCGGCTCGACGACGAGCGTGCCGAGGCGAAGCTCGCGCGCGACCCGTCGGAGTCGGTGGAGCTCCGTAATGGTCGCACGCGTGGTGGCGCGCTCGAGCGCGCGTTCCCAACGGGACCAAAGGAGCCCGAGGCGCAGCGTGGAGGGGCCCCTAGCCGGTAGCTCCCAGCTCGCAAGGCGTTGAGCGAGCTCCCACGCGGGCACACTGAGGCCCTCCGCTGCACGACGACGCGCTTCAGCGAGCTCGTCTGCCCAGCCACGCAGGGCTGCAACGTCGAGGTCTCGGACGGCGGCGAGGTGCTTTCCGAGGTCGCGACGAAGCGTCGTCCACGCTCGAGGTGGTCCGTACGAGGGCACGAGCAGCTCGACAACGGCGAGGGTGCGAAGAGCGACTCTGGCACCGTGGACGGCGTCGACGTCGGCCGTCTCGGCCACCCGAGCGATCGCTGCGCGAACGGTCGCGACGAGGTCGACGACCTGCTCGCGCACGGTGAGGGACGCAGCCTCCGAGAGCTCGACGTCCGTCCTGCTGGCTATCTCACGACGGCGTTGCCCGTGGTCTCGGCCTCGTCGCGGTTTGGGCATCGGAGCGCCTCACGAGAGCTTGGGCTCGCGCTCGATCACGTTGGCGACGAGGTGTCGCAGCGTCGGGGCCTCGATGGCTACGTCGATGCCGGCTTGGGCTGGCTCAGCGACGCCTGAACGTACGAGGGCGAACGGGACACCGAGCGCAGCGGCGAAGGCTCCATCGGTGCTCAAGCGATCCCCGACCATGAGCGTGTCGCCTGGCAGGACGTGCGAGGAGGCGAGCTCGACCATCGGCCAATCTGGCTTGCCGCAGTAGGTTGGCTCGACGGCCGTCGCCGCGACGAGGCTTGCGACGAGCGCGCCAGTTCCAGGGACGATGAGCCGCTCGAGCGGGTAGGTCGCGTCACGATTCGTCGCGAAGAAGCGCGCGCCGCTGCGGATCGCGACGCACGCGCGGGCGAGGAGGTCCCAGGTCAGACCGCGGTGCCAACCCATGACCACCGCGTCGAGCCCCTCAGCGTCTTCGAGCTCGTTGGGGGTGACGAGCTCGTTGCCCTTCGCGACCTCAGAGCGCAAGCCCTCTTCACCGATGGCGAAGACGCGTTGGGAGGCACCGAGGGCGAGGCGCGCCGCCATCGCAGACGTGAGCACCTCCTCGACGCTCGCCTCAATGCCGAACGACGCGAGCTTTGCGACGTAGTCCTGGGCGCTCAAGGTGGAGTTGTTCGTGACGAAGCGGACCGAGTCCCCACGCGCGCGCAGCTGCGCGAGCGCGAGGTCGGTACCCTCGACCAACGTGGTCGCCCGCCACACCACGCCGTCGAGGTCGATGAGCCAGCGCATCATCCTCCTTTGTGCCGACACGAGGTGCGTACCTGACGCTCGCGCTTCGAGAACTTCCGGCCTTGGCAGGCTAGCATGACCCGGGCGCAAGAAGGGAGGTGTCGTGGTTGACTACGAGGCACTCCTCGGCGACGAGGCCAAGGATCTGCTGAGCTACGTCGCAAGAGGAATTCCAAAGAGCGCGCTCGTACGGCCGGGGCCTCGCGTCGTCGACGAGATCTTCGCGCCGAGCGATCGTTCGAATCGGGTCCTAGGGTCGCTCGCTCGGCTCTACGGCAGTGGTCGGTTAGCTGGAACCGGCTACGTCTCGATCCTGCCGGTGGACCAGGGTGTCGAGCACTCAGCGGGCGCGTCCTTCGCAGCGAACCCCGTGTACTTTGACCCCGTCGCCATCGTGGAGCTGGCGCTCGAGGGTGGCTGCTCCGCCGTGACGACGACGCTCGGGGCGCTTGGGGCGGTGTCACGGCGATTCGCGCACAGAATTCCGTTCATCCTCAAACTCAACCACAACGAACTGCTGACGTATCCGACGCGCTACGACCAGGTCATGTTCGCGTCAGTACGTCAGGCCTGGGATCTTGGCGCGGTCGGCGTGGGTGCGACGGTGTACTTTGGTTCTCGCGAAGCGACGCGCCAGCTCCACGAGGTCTCAGAGGCCTTCGCGCAGGCCCACGAGCTCGGCATGTTCACAGTTCTGTGGTGCTACCTCCGTAACGACGCCTTTCGGCTCGCCGACGAGGACCTGCACACAGCAGCTGACCTGACCGCGCAGGCCAATCACCTCGGGGCGACCATCGAGGCCGACCTCGTCAAGCAGAAGCTGCCGACGACGAACGGTGGCTTCGTGAAGCTGGGATTTGGCCGCACGGATCCCCGTGTCTACGAGCTCTACGCGACCGACCACCCCATCGAGCTCACGCGGTGGCAGGTGGTGAACGCGTACGCAGGGCGGATCGGTCTCATCAACTCTGGAGGCGAGTCTCACGGCGAGAGCGATCTCGCCGACGCGGTGCGCACGGCCATCATCAACAAGCGTGCCGGCGGCGTGGGACTCATCTCGGGTCGCAAGGCGTTCCAGCGCCCGTTCTCCGACGGTGTCGCGCTCCTGCACGCGATACAAGACGTCTACCTCGATGCGGAGGTCGACCTCGCCTGAGGTGTGTAAGCACACCTCAGGCGAGGTGCGCGAGGCGCTCTGCGACGTCGTAGATCGTTGGATCGACCGTGGCGACGCGACGCAACTCTTCGCGTGCTTCAGCGAAGCGCCCGGCGCGTTCGAGGAGATTGGCGAGCTGGTAGCGAAGCCGAAGCTGGCGGAGTGAGCGCGATGAGCGCTCTCTCGCCAGCCCCTCGCGCACGACGGCGATGGCGCGCGTGAGGTCACCCTGCTCTGCGAGGTGGCTCGACCACACGATCCGGCCTTCGACGAGCGCGTCCTTCGAAGGGCTGGCCTCTCGAAGTGCTCGCCACCACTGGACGACAGAGTCGTGGTCGCCGAGCGCGCGCGCGCAGTCCATGAGAATGGCGCCGTGGTTGAGGTCACCCGTGAGCGAGACGAACGCTTCGAGGTGACGAGCTGCTTGTGCGTAGGCACCGAGCCGGTACCGCACGAGGCCGAGGAGCTCTTCGATGGGCGGTGAACCGGGGGCGAGGCGCTCGAGCCGAACGAGGAGGCGCTGGGCCTCGAGGTAGCGGTCGGCTGCGTAGTGCCGAGCAGCTTCGTTGAGTTGACGCTCGACGAGCGGCCGCAGGCGGGCTGCGACGTGCAGCTCCGTCGGCTCCAGTGTGACGTCGAGCTCGTCGGATTGCGCGCGCCGACGTGAGGGTTGGCCTGAGCGAAGCGATCCGCGGCGATCGTGACGGATGCGGAACGAGACCGACGGCAGAGGTGACGCGCTCGCTGCCTGGCGTGGAGCCTGCTGTCGAGATGCTCGCTCGGCGAGCGCAGGTCGCTCGCGCACACGCCTGTCAGGTGCACGCCGCTTCGTCCGCACCGCGTCAGACGCTCGGGGCCTGCTCGAACTCTGGGTTGCAGCGGCGCGCGGGTTGAGGTCGTTGACCTCCTGCGACGTTCGCGGGGTGCGTCGGGACGACGTCCGCGGGGTGCGTCGAGAGGAGGTGGGCGTCCTGCGCGGAGGCTGGCGGGATCCAGATGCCCGAGCGGCCTGGGTTCTTGCCTGAGGACGGCTGTCTGCGGACGGGGGTGGCTGCGAGGCGGTGGACCGTGCGCCTCGGCGATCAGCTCTGGCAACGGCGTGGCCGTCGACCTCGCGGCTCGGACGCGCCGCGTTCGAGTGTGGGTGCCGAGGTTCGCGTCGGCGTCGATCGCCTCGGTCGGAGCGCTCGGCTGGCATTCGATCACGTCCTTCCTGGTCGTTCGTGGCCAAAAACGAGAGTCTAGACCGCCACGCGAAGGCGCTCGCGCGGGCACGACGGCACGTCACGCGCGAGGACGCCGCGGGCGCCGAGCCTGAGGGGCGGGCAGCGCCGTGGCGCAGCGTCGCCGGACGAGGTCGCGGTCACACGAGGCTTGAGCCAGCGCGAGGCGGGCCTTGGCGACGCCTGCGTGGACGCGAGCGCGCCGGAGCGCGCTGTCCTCGGAGCGTGACGCCGGCGCGAAGAGCTGGAGCTGACCGGGATGAGTCTCGCGGCTCATGGAGCAAGCGTACGACGACGCTCGGACACCCATGTGTCTGCTCTCCGCTCGCCTTCGGCTCGTGCGTGACGCAACTGGCGGGCACGTCAGAGACGGTGCGAGTCGCCGTGCTCGATCGCGATCGCCGGCTGTGAGCGGTTGATGTCGTCGATGAGTTGACGGAGCCGACCGAAGGAGCGACGGTTGAACCGAAGCGCGAGTCGCGGTAGCTCCGGGTGGTCGCCCTCACGGATCTCCCACGGTGTCGCGCTGATCGCACGAATGCGCCCGTCGAGGGTGATGTCGCGGTAGCGAGCTTCCAGCTCGCGGCGACGTTCGTCGCTGAGCGGGGCCTGGAGTCGCAGGACGAGATCCTGGCCAACCACCCTGATCGAGTGGAAGATTCGGTAGAAGCCGAGGATCTCCTCGAGCGTCTCGGCGACGGTCGTCGCTCGTCGAAGGAGCGTGAGGTCGTCAGCGTCGGCAAGTCCTCTCGCGACGATCTCGTCGGTCAGTATCCGCCACAACCCGTCCCAGTACTCGTCCTCATCGGGCGCGAGCAGCACCAGGGGAGCGAGCTGCGTCTTGCCGGTCTGCATGAGCGTGAGCAGCTCAAAGGTCTCGTCGAGGGTTCCAAGGCCGCCAGGGAAGGAGACGAAGGCGTCCGACTCGCGGATCATGAGCACCTTGCGAGTGAAGAAGTACTTCATCTCGATGAGACGGCCGTTCTCGGCGAGCTCGTGATCTCCTGGCTGCTCGAGCGGAAGGCGAATGTTGACTCCAAAGGCGGGGGAGGGTCCGGCTCCC
>ML178773.1:13348-16583 GCA_004366215.1 Actinomycetota bacterium
GTGATCACCATCCACCCGCGCTCGGCCAGCGCCTCGCCGAGCGCGAGGGCGAGCCGGTAGCTCGGCTCGGTCGGTTGCGTGCGCGCTGACCCAAACACCGTGACCTTCCGCTGCGATCGGTACGGCCCGAACGTCGTAAAGGCGTGCCGAAGCTCTCTGAGGGCAGACGTCAGCATCTTGAGGTCTAGGCGGTCGAGTGGAGCGTCGCTCGCCTCGCGCGCCTCTTCAAGGAGGAGTCGCTTGAGGTCTCGGTTCGCGTCGGGCGCGTCGCGAGACGTCACGCGTGCTCACCGACGGATTCGACGGCCTGAAGGTGCTGGTAGAACGTCGAGCGCTGGACGAGCCGTCGCCCAGCCCGCTGGGCGATCGCGACGAAGTCGCCGGTCTCGAGCTCGCGGCCGTGCTGCGCGCCTGCGGCGCGCGAGATGGACTCTTCCATGAGGGTGCCGCCAAGGTCGTTTGCCCCCGCACAGAGCAGCAGCGCTGCGCCGTCAGGGCCCATCTTGACCCAGCTCGCCTGAACGTTGTCGATGACGCCATGGTAGGCGATGCGACCGACAGCATGCGTCAAGACCGCCTCCCTGAGCGTAGGTCCCCGCCGTGAGCGCCCCGTGAGGTAGAGAGGTGCGCCCATGTGGACGAAGGGTAGCGGCACGAACTCCGTAAAGCCCTTCGTGCGCGCTCCAAGCTGCCTCGTTCGCAGGAAGTGGCGCGCCTGGTGTCGGGCTGTCTCCACGGTGCCAAACAGCATGGTGACGTTGGACCGTAACCCGACCTCGTGGGCGGTTTCGTGGACCTCGAGCCACTCGGCAGTGGTGAGCTTGTCAGGGCAGATCACAGCCCGCACCTCGTCGTCGAGGATCTCGGCGGCCGTTCCCGGCAGGCTCTTGACACCGCACGCTGCGAGCTCTGTGAGGTACCGCTCGAGAGACCAACCGAGGCGGCGCGCCCCCTCCCACACCTCAAGCGCGGAGAAGGCGTGGAGGTGGAGGCCCGGGAAGCGGTCGTGGATGGCCTCAGCGATCGATAGGTAGGTCGAGCCGTCGAAACGAGGGTGAATGCCGCCCTGGAGGCAGACCTCGGTGGCACCTCGACTGACCGCCTCGGCAACCTTGGCAAGGATCTCATCCATGGTCAAGAGGTAGGGCGCGCCCCGAAGCTGCAGTTTGCGCGGCCCGCGCGAGAACGCACAGAAGCCACAGCCAAAGGTGCACTGGTTGGTGTAGTTGATGTTGCGGTTGACCACGAAGGTGACGACGTCGCCGTTGGTCTTGGCTCGGAGCGCGTCGGCGAGCTCGATGACGCGAGCGGCGTCGGATCCGCGCGCGGTGAGAGCGCGGACGAGGAGCTCCTCGCTCGGCTCGTCGCCGCTCTCGAGGGCGGCCTCGAGCTCAGCGATCCACGGCGCAGGCGGGCGGGAGCTCGGCGCGACGACCGTAGCGGGGAGCGGATCGAGGCCCCCTGCGAACCACTGGTGGTCTCTGGCGTAGCCGTCGCGGTCCATTGCAGCAAGGACGAGCGGGCGTTGGACCGGATCGACGGCGTCGTCGCGCAGCGCAAACTCCGGGTAGACCGCAAGGCGCGGTACGAGGGAGAAGCCTGCGCGAGCGAGACGTCGTTCGAGGAGCTCGACGGCGGGCCACGGGCGCTCGGGGTTTACGTGATCCGGGGTCACTCGGGAGATGCCACCGAGGTCATCGACACCCGCCTGCAAGAGGCCCTCGACGTCGTCGGTAAGGTTCGGCGGTGCCTGGACGTGGACGGTGGGGGGGAGGACGAGCCGCGCCAGCGCGATGCTGCGGAGGTGGGCCTCACGACTCGCAGGGCGAGCTCGCCAGAGGCGAGTTCGTGGCTTTGGCAGGAAGTTCTGGACGATGACCTCCTGGACAAAGCCGGTGTCCGTCGCGATCTCGCCGAGGAGCTCGAGCGCGCGCAGTCGATCCTCCTCCTCGTCGCCGATGCCGACGAGGATGCCGCTCGTGGTAGGTACCCTCGCAGCGGCCATCGCTCGCACCGTGGCGATGCGGCGGCTCGGATCCTTGTCAGGTGCCCCACGGTGCGCCTCGAGGTTCGCGACGACGGACTCGAGCATCACACCCATCGAGACGGCGTGAGGCCGCAGCAGCGCGACCTCGCTCGGATCGAGGGTGCCTGGGTTGAGGTGCACGAGGAGCCCCTCGGCACTGGCGACGTCGGCGGCCGCTGCAAGGTACTCGAGCGTGGTCGCATAGCCGAGCGCGTCGAGCGCGTCTCGCGCTGCGCGCCAGCGCAGCTCTGGCCGTTCACCGAGGGTGAAGAGCGCTTCGGTGGCCCCGGCGGCCACGCCAGCGCGTGCGATCGCACGGACGCGAGCAGGCTCGAGGTAGGGCTGCTCCACGTGGTGTGGCGACGTCGCGAACGTACAGTAGCCGCAGCGATCTCGACACAACCGAGTGAGGGGCACGAATACCTTGGGAGAGTACGTGATGATCGGTCCGGTGAGTTGGTCGCGACGGCGAGCTGCCTCGCGCAGCAGCCGTTCAGTCGACCAGGTCAGCACGCCAGTCGTCATGGCGTTACCCTAGCGAGGGGCGTCGCCATCGCCAAGTGTGTCGATCGACTGCGGATCGAGCTCTCCTGCGGCCTCGTCGTCGAGGAGCCAGATGGTATCGTCTCGAACTACGAGGTTAATCGGTAGATCCTGGCCGGCGAGAGCGGCCGCGACGACGGGGGCTTTGCTGCGACCGATCGCGACGACGACCTGGAGCTCGAACTGGCGAATCGCTTCGACCGTGAGCGAGATGCGCATGAAGGGGTTGGCGCCACTCGGGTCGACGTTGACGGTGGTGGTGCCGCTCGCGCGCAATCCGGGCGAGTCCGGAAACAGGCTCGCGGTGTGGCCGTCGGGTCCTAGGCCGAGGTGGACGAGACGCCACGGACGGATCGCCGCGATGCGGCGCTCGTAGCTGTGGGCGAGGCGAGCGGCGAGTGCTGCAAGGTGCCCTTCGTCGTGGCCCTCGAGCGCTCGTCGGTCCGCGGCGTCGAGCGCGGACTCGTCGACCATAGGCAGCAGCGTCGACGGGAGGCCCGCGAGGGCGCGCTCAATGTGTGTCCAGTTCGACCACGGTGAGCCCGGGGCGACGAGCCGCTCGTCGACCTGGGCGACAGCAACCCCTTGGGGTAGGCTCGTCGCGAGGGTGTCGAGGAGGCGTAGCGCCGTCGAGCCTCCAGAGAGGGCGAGGAGGTCGCCGCGGCC
>SIRY01000197.1 GCA_004366215.1 Actinomycetota bacterium
CGCCCACGTTCGCGAGGGCGAAGACCACGACGCGAGCTTCGCGACCTACCACGGCGATGGGGAGCTGCGCTGGGTCGTGGAGGACCACGTGGATCCAGGCGTTCTCGACGCGCTCCAGGGTGCTGGCCTCGAACTGCGCACGGCCCCGGCCCTCGACCCGAACGCCGGCATCGCCCACCTCGCGGTGGTGAGCGAGCGAGCCGTTGCCGCCTGCAGCGACCCTCGCGCAGAGGACGGGAGTGCAATCGGATGGTGACACTTCGCGACGGCGGCTACACGAGTGGCCTCGATGCCTTAGCTATGGATCCGATCGCGGAGCGCTGGCTCGCGGGCCGGCTGTCACCGCCGACACTCACGGCTCGTTGCGCCCTCAACCGCACGATCTCCCACGACGCACTTGAGGTCGGGCGCCTCGTCGACCACTCGCACCCTCCTCGGCTGCTCGCCCACGACCTCGACGGCGCTCGCATCGACCAGGCTCTCCTCGCGCCGGAGCACGCGAAGCTGCTCCACGAGCTCCGACCGATGGTGAGCCTCGCGCTGGTCCAGCCCGACGGTCTGCTCGGGGCCCTCGCGGCCGGGTACCTTCTCGCAGACCCCGGGCTCTACTGCTCCATCACCCTCACCACTCAGGTGGCTCTCATCCTCGATGCCCTCGCACCGCACCACCCAACGCTCGACGGACTCCTCCACGGGCCGTCGTTCGGCGCCACGTGGTTCACCGAGACCCACGCCGGATCGGACCTCGGCGCGCTTCGAGCGCGAGCGACACAGTCGCCCGAGGGAGTCTGGCGCATCACGAGAGCCGAGAAGTTCTTCGCGTCGAACGCGGGCCTCGCCGACGTCGCCCTCGTCGCTGCACACGTCGGTGAGCTCCGAGGCGTGCGCTCGCTCGGCCTGTTCCTCGTGCACCGTCGCGCTCGAGACGGCGAGCTCGCCTTCTCGGTTCGACGACTCAAGGACAAGCTCGCCACCCGAGCGGTGCCAACGGGAGAAGTCGACCTCAGCGACACCGAAGCCGAGCTCCTCGAGGGACCACCGAGCGGCATCCACCGGATCCTCGAGTCGCTCACCATTGCGCGCATCGCGAACGCCGTCGGCGCTGCTGGCGTCGCGCGCATCGCCGTCGCGGAGGCGACGGCGCGTGCTCACCGTCGCAGCGCCTTCGGGCGACCCCTACGAGCACTGCCCATCTTCGCCGATGGACTCGCGCGCCTGCGGGCAGACCAGCTCGCGACGACGCTGCTCGCCCTCCAGCTCGCCGACGACGCGCAACGAGCTCGGGGCGCCCACCACCGTGACCCCGAGTACCAGCTCCTCCGCGCGTTCTCCCACGTCGCAAAGGTCCACACCGCTGACCGTGCTGCCCACATCACGCAGCGAGCCATGGAGGCCTTCGGAGGTCTTGGGTTCGTCGAGGACGCGCCGATCGCGCGGTGGCATCGCGAGGCACTGGTCCTGCCAATCTGGGAAGGCACGCCCCAGATCCATGCGATCGACGCCGCCGAGGTGCTCGCCGATCGGGCGAGCCGCGAGGCGTTCATCGACCGGTTTCGAACGCCGCTCAGCGGATCGCTCGCAGACCGCGCCAACGATGCCCTGCGTCGGGCCGCAACGGAGCTTGCGACCACGCCGCCACACGCGCCCCAGCTGCTCAGGCACCTTGGCGCGCTCCTCGAGGCGGTCGCCGTCGCGAGTATCGACCTCCCGGGGCTCGACCTCGAACCGCTCGCAACGTGGCTGACGCGCCGTGCCCTCGACGGCGAGCCGGACGAGGCGCCCCCGCTCGGCGGACTACCTCCGCTCACCTTCGAACCGATCGACAACCCTCCTGCCTGAGCACGCGGCTCACGTCGCAGCGCACGAGCGGCTTCGCGCCGCACGTCGGCCTACCCCGACGGCGAGAGCACCCCGACGAGCAGACGTGTCTGCGGCTCCGAGCCCTGTGGTGAGGCTGCGGTGCGCGCCGCGCCGTTCCCGCTGCTCGCGAACCGCCCCGAGCGCGCCGACCCTCGGCGACGAGTCGCCCTGCTGCGCCGCCCTACGCCACCGCGCACACCGACGGGACGCTGGCACCCCAGCGATGCAGCGCGAGACCTCGGAGCCACGAGCTCGCGCACCCTGCCCGATGGTCGGTTGGGGGACACGACGTCGAGACACCCGTGCGCAATCCCACGGTCGATGGAGCGCGGCGAGGTGGCACGACCCCTCGAAGCTCGAGCACACACCGCGAGGACTGGCGCAGCCGAGCGCGAGGCCGGGGGGCGCGGTGCGGTGAGCTCGGAGAGTGAGGCGGGCTGTGACTGACGTGCTGGGCGCCGAGCCCCGCGCCCGGGGCGTCGCGCTCGCTCTGGGCACCCCTCCTCACGGCGTGGAGCCGTGCAGCCCACGACTCGTCGTGACGCCGACCACCCGGCCGTCGAGCAAGGCCTCGACCGCTGTTGGAGCGCTCTCACCAAACCGACGCGCCCGACACCCTCGCCCGTCGGCTCACCACCGCGGCGCGCACCGGCCATCGGGCGATGCCGGCACAGCGCGGGGCTAGCCGTTGATCGGTCCGTCGCCGTCGCGCAAGCTGCGGCCGCTCCTGCGACGGGTCACGGCGAGCCACTCGGCAGCGATGGCGAGCGCGGTCTCTCGTGCACTGCGCGCCCCGATGTCAAAGCCCGCAGGGCCGTAGAGCGCTCCAGGGTCGACGCCCGCTTCTCGAAGCCGTTCGGCTCGCACTCGCTGAGTCTCGCGCGATCCGAGAGCCGCCACGTAACCGGCGCCCTGCTGCAGGGCATCACGGAGCACGGGCGTCGCGACGTCGTGGTCGTGACTCAGCACGCACACGCCATCGAGCGGCCCGAGCACGCCAGCTGGCAGCTGCACCGGCTGGGCGCCGAGCCACTGGACCACCCATCGCAGCTCGTCAGCGAGCGCGCCCTCGCCCACCACGACGAACCGAGGTGTCGGCACGAACGCGTGACGGTGGAGCGTACCTCTGAGCGAGACCCCTGGGCGCGCCGCGTCATCCCGCGCGATTCGAGGCTGCAGCGGGCCGCGGTCGCCGAGCTCAGTCTCGACGACGACCGGTACGCGCCCGGCGAGGAACGCCTCGAGCCCAGCGAGCCACCCGACCGGATGCACCATGACCTCGGCCCAGCCACCACAGGCGAGGCCGTGGAGCTGAGCCCGGTCGTCGTCGAGGTCGAGTCGCTCGATCCGCGGGGTCCCATCGCGCGAGACGCCTGCAGCGAGACCCGCGCCGAGGATACCTCCGACCAGCTGGTCCTCGGCAAGGACAGCGAGGTCCAAGTCTCGCTCCCCTCCGCCAAAGCCGTGCAGCGCGACGAGTCGCACCACCGGTGCTGCTGGCTGAGAGCGAGCCAGCTCGACCACCTCACTCAGCTGCTCGTAGCGCACCTTGCAACCTCCCCGTTGGTCGCTCTATGGATCGAGTTCCGATGCCACGAGCGCAGCGAACTCGCGCTGCAGCTCGCGGGTCACGGGTCCTGGTGCGTCAGGGAAGCGTCGATCCCCGAGTCGCTCGACGCCCTGCACGAAGCGGAGCGTCGACGTCACAAACACCTCAGTGATGCGCTCGTCGCCGAGGTCCGCGATGGGGATGTCACGCTCGCGCACCCCGAAGCGCTCGAGCAGGAGGGCCCGAGTGACTCCTGCGAGAGGACCTGCAGCGAGGGGTGGAGTTAGCACCTCACCGTCTCGCACCACGAAGACGTTCGACCCTGATCCCTCGCAGAGGTTGCCTGCGAGGTTGCCAAAGAGGACCTCGCTCGCACCTCGCGAGCGAGCCCACGCGAGCGCGATGACGTTCTCCGCGTAGGAGGTCGTCTTGAGCCCGGCGAGCACGCCTCGCTCGTTGCGAGGCCACGGCGCGAGCTCGACCGCACACGACGCCGGCTCGAGCTCGATCGGCGCTTCCGCCACGATCGCCCGCGGCGGTCCGCCGTTGCGTCCCGAGCCGAGCTCGCCGTCGCCTGCGGTGTAGGTCACTCGTACCTTGGCGCGCTGGTAGCCGTTCGTCGCGACGACGGTCTCGATGCCTTCTCGCAGCGCGTCGAGGTTCGGGACCGGTAGCCCCATGCCGACGGCGGTCCGCTCGAGCCGCTCGAGGTGACGCCGAATGGCGAACGCGCGCCCCTCGACGACGACGAGCGTCTCGAAGGCGCCATCACCCACGACGAGACCGTGGTCCACGATCGGAATGCACGCTTGGTCGTCTGCCACGATCGACCCATCGATCCACGCTACGCCCACGGACCCTCCACTCCTCAAGCTCGTCGGCCGCCGCGAAATGGGCTAACCTACGAGCATGCTAGAGCCACTGCTGGTTGAGCTGGCGGGCGGACCAAACTTTGCCACCCTGACCACGCTGCTGCCAAACGGCATGCCCCACTCGTCGGTGATGTGGTTCGACGTCGACGAGACGCACGTCATCATCAACACCGAAACTCACCGGCTCAAGTACCGCAACGTCCAGCGCGATCCGCGCGTCAGCCTCGTCGTCTGGGACCACACGAACCCCTACCGCTACGTCGAGGTGCGTGGCCGCGTCGTGGCCACCGAGGCTGGAGATCGGGCCCGCGCGCACATCGACGTGATGTCGCGCCGCTACACCGGTGGCCCCTACGCCGCTCCGATCACCTCAGAGCGCGTGATGCTCTTCATCGCCCCAGAGCGTCAGCGCCTCCAAGGCTCGTAGCGTGCCCTGCGGCCGAAGCGGGACCGCGCGGTGGGTTTGGTGAGGCGCTCGTTGGCACGCGGTCGAGGTGGGGACGCCCCCTCGCTCCCGAGCGATCTCGTTCCCGTAGGGTGGTCGCACGCAGGCCAGCACGCCTACGTCGCTGGCCTTGGCGTCGTCATCCCCTACGCCCTTGCGACCTTCCACTCAAGCTACGCGGTCATCGGCGCACTCCTCGCCGTGGCCTCCGTGCTGGGGTCACTCCTCCAGGGGCTCGCCGTCGTCGCCCGACGGGTGGGGGCGCGCCTGCTGCTCACGCTCCAGAACGTTGGCTCGGTGATCGGCGTAGCCCTCGGCGCGCTCGCGCCGACCGTGCTCGTCTTCGCGGCGGGACGGCTGCTCCAGTCAGTCGCCGGTTGGCCACAACACCCTGTGGGGTCTGCGTACCTCTCAGCGCGCCATCCCCGACGGCGTGGGACGGTCCTGAGCTGGCACGTGACCGCCGGCAACGTCGGCACGCTCATCGCGCCTGCGCTCGTGGGCGTCATGATCAGCCTCGATGGCTGGCGCAGCGCGCTGTGGGCGCTCGCTGCCCTCCTCGCGACCACCGCGGTCGTGACGGCGGTGGGGGTCCGCGGACCTTGGCGCCAGCCCCCTCAGCCCGCTCCGACGACCGCGAGCGCCGCTGAGGCGCACGATCTACGCCGCGTCCTCCGCTCACGGCCCGTCGTCGCGCTCCTTGTGGCCGGCACCGTCGCCGCTGGCGGCCAAGGCATCGGCATCATCGGCCTCTACGCGCCCGCCTACCTCCACGACGCGCTCCACGCCTCGACGGTCGTCGTCAGCTCGGTGCTCACCGTCGTCTACGTCGGTGCCGTCGTCGGACCCATCCTCATGGGACGCCTCCAGGACCGTCTCTCGCACGAGGGTGTCCTGCTGGCGAACTACGTCCTCGGGGCGTGTGCCTTGCTCGCGTTCGTCGCTCTCGGGAGCTCTCCTCGCCGCCTCCGCGTGGTCGGCCTGCTCATCGGCGTCTTCAGCTACTCCGAGCTGTCACTGCGCCAGACGGTCTTTGCCGACTACGTCCCAGGGCAGCTCGCCCGCGAGGGCTTCGGCGTCTTCTTCACGATCTCGCAGACCATCGGCGGCGTGTGGGTCGCTGTCATCGGCGTCGTCGTCGCCGCGCACGGCTTCGTTCCAGCCTTCGCCCTCATGGCAGCGACCTTCCTCGCAGCTGGGTTGCTCGTCAGGATCGGCACGAGGAGCGCGCCGCAGGGCACCCCCTAGGCGCCCTCGACGGCGCGCCGCAAGGCCTCGAGCTCCTCGCGAAGCTCGCTTGGAAACCGATCGCCAAAGCTCGCGACGTGCTCCTGCACCGCCTCGAGTTCGGCGCGCAGCTCTGCTGGACGCGCACCGAAGAGGTCCTCCCAGCTCGGCGCCGGGTCGAGTCCCCGTACGTCGAGTTCATCCCGAGCAGGCACGAGCCCGAAGGGGTGCGCCTCGCCGCGGGCACGACCTGCGAGGCGGTCGACGATCCAGGCGAGCACTCGGCTGTTCTCGCCGTAACCTGGCCAGACGAACGAGCCGTCGGCCGCGCGGCGGAACCAGTTCACGACGTAGATCCGCGGGGCGCGCTCTCCCGCGCGGTCCCCGACCTCGAGCCAGTGCCGGAAGTAGTCACCCATGTGGTAGCCACAGAACGGCAGCATCGCAAAGGGATCACGTCGAACCCGCCCGACGGCCCCCTCGGCCGCGGCGGTCGTCTCCGAGGCCATCGTCGCCCCGAGCCAGACCCCGTGCCGCCACGAACGCGCCTCTGCGACGAGCGGCACGGTGTCGAGATCG
>SIRY01000198.1 GCA_004366215.1 Actinomycetota bacterium
GCGTAGTGACCTTGGATCGCCGACTCGATGACCGAGTAGTCAGGCTCAGCGCCCTCCCATGGAATGACGCCGTAGAACGGCACCAGCGCTCGGACGTGGTGAGGATCGGCCGCAGCGAGCACGTAGGCAAGACCGCCACCCATGCAGAAGCCGACGACACCGACCCCCTCGCGCCCGGTACGACGCTCGAGCTCTCGGACCGCTCCGACCATGCGCTTGGAGGCGTCTGCGAGCTGCAACGCCATCATCGCCTTGGCGGCTTCGTCCGGCTCGCTCACGACCTGGCCGTCGTAGAGGTCCGGAGCGAGCGCGGTGAAACCGGCTGCGGCGAAGCGATCGACGACGTCCTTGATGTGGTCGTTGACGCCCCACCACTCCTGGATCACAACGACCCCAGGCCCTGTCCCTTCTACCGGGGTCGCGAGGTAGCCGTGCGCGTCGCGCCCGTTCATTGCAAAGGTCACGAGTTCACCCATGGACCTCATGCTAGCCACGCCGCACCGGTGGCGTCAGTAGCGACCCCCGAGCTTGCGGTGATCCCAGCTCGCGACGTGTTCGACGTCGAGCGTGACCGCGACACGCTTCGCAGCTGAGGCCCGCATCGCCTCGCGCGCCGACGCACTCCCAAGCTCGTAGCGATCGATGAGCGCATCTCCGATGGCACGCACCCAGTCTGGGTCGTCAACGATACGGGCTCGCCCCGAGAGGAGCGCTCCCCTCAGCTCGCCGTACGCCTCGCCAGACTCGACGAGCATGCTGGCCCGGGGATCACGGCTCAGGTTCCGAACCTTCTGCGACCGCGCGTACGTCCAAACCCACACGGCTCCCTCGACGACGACGTACCAGAGTGCGACGAGGTGGATGCCGCCCCTGGTCGTGTGGCTGCCGAGCACGACCGTGCGCCCCTCCTCGAGGAGCTGGGCCAGCTCCTCGGACGTCAGAGCGATCTCACGGCGACGTGAACCCACCGCTGTCCTCCCGTTCGAGTAGGTTCTCAAGAGCTGGGGCGAGCGACGGCCACGAGACGACACCACGCACGAGCCGCCGTCCGTCGAGCGTGACGACGAGCGCGGCGTGCTCTAGGACGCAGAGCCCACGGCGCTCGGCCACGAGCGTCACGAGCGGGTCGGGTAGCACTCGCCACGAGCAGACGCTGAAGGCGCCTCGCCCGCCGCCTCGTCGTGCAGCCAGCTTGGGACCGAGGGCGACGTCGGGAACGTGGGGGCCGTGGAGCGCGCAGCGCTCGAGGTGCTCGCCCAGCGCCACCCCGAGGCGCTGGGCGGTCTCGAGGCGCTCGACGGCGCCGAGCACACTGTTCGCAAGGACCAGCACCTCTGCGCCGAGCACACCCTCGCGTACGAGCAGGCGCAGCGCCGCTGCCAGCTCGACCGGCGAGTACGCCGACTCAAGGAGTGCCCACCCCAGCGTCTCGAGGACGTCGCGATCCGCAAGGTCCCAGGGCACGAGCGACCTCAGCACCTCGAGCGCTCGGGTCACGTCCGCTGAATCCCCCCGCGCGTCATCGCGACGACGTCGAGGACTCGATCAACTTCGTCCTCGGTGAGCACACCCTCTGCGAGGACGACGCTGCGGAGATCTCGTTGCTCAGCGATGGCGTGCTTGACGAGTTCGGCTGCGCGCTGGTAGCCCACGTACGGGTTGAGTGCCGTCGCGATCGCCGGGCTCGAGAGGGCGTACGTGCGACAACGAGCCACGTCTGCGGTGATGCCGTCGACGCACCGAGCCGCAAGGAGCCGCGCCGACGCCGCGAGGAGGCCGACGCTCTCGAGTGCGGCGTGAGCGATCACCGGTTGCATCACGTTGAGCTCGAAGATGGATCCCACCGCCCCCGCAAAGCCGATCGTGGCGTCGTTGCCGATGACGCGGGCGACGACCTGAGTCACCGACTCTGGAATGACCGGATTGACCTTGCCAGGCATGATCGACGAACCTGGCTGGAGGTCTGGCAGCTGAATCTCGGCGAGGCCACAGCGTGGTCCAGATCCCATCCACCGCAGGTCGTTCGCGACGCGGTAGAGCGCGACGGCGAGCGCACGCAGCGCCCCCGAGACGGCGACGACACCGTCCCGAGCACCGTGGACCTCGAAGTGGTTGGTGGCCTCGCGTACCCCGAGGCCGGTCTTGGCCGCGATGCGCGCGAGCACCGCACGAGCAAAGCCAGGGGGCGCGTTGAGACCCGTGCCGACCGCGGTACCTCCGAGCGGCACCTCTTCGAGCTCTCCGGTGGTGGCTCCCAACCGCGCCCGAGCACGCTGGAGCTGGGCAGCGTAGCCAGAGAACTCTTGGCCTAGCGTGATGGGAGTTGCGTCCATGAGGTGCGTGCGTCCGGCCTTGACGACCTCAGCAAAGGCCACGCTCTTGCGCTCGAGCGACGCGATGAGCTCCTCCAGCGCTGGGTCGAGGTCGTCACGGACCTGCGTCAGCAGGGCCAGGTGGAGCGCGGTAGGGAACGTGTCGTTCGACGACTGCGACGCATTGACGTGGTCGTTCGGCGAGACCGAGCGCCCGAGGCGCTGAGCCGCGA
>SIRY01000199.1 GCA_004366215.1 Actinomycetota bacterium
GGCTCGCGACCTCATCGACCTCGACCTCTCCTACACGCCTCCGCTTGGTACCCCCTGGGATCCGCTCCAGCTCGCCGCCGCTGCCTGGGTCGGCTAACCCCGCAGCGGTGAGCGCTCGCGGCAGGACGCGCAGCGTTCGCGCGGCCCACAGCGCCCGCTCGCCCCCTCGAGGAGCCACCGCGCACCGTGCGTCGAGCGTGCTCAGGTGCGCAACGCCTTGACGAGCAGGGTGTAGACGAGCTCAACCGCCTCTGCCCGGTCGCCACGGCCCTCGAGGAGAGCCCCGCGGAGGCCGCCGAGTGCTCCGAGGACGACCTCCCGCACGAGTGGGTCGCGCGCGTGAGGACCAAACACGCCGCGTGCGACGCCACGGTCCAGCACGTCGCCAAGGATCGACCGCACACCATCGACGTGGCGCTCGACCTCAGTGCGTAGAGCAGGTGAGACCGCTTCGTGCCGCAGGGTCTCCATGCCGAGCCGGTAGCGCGCGTCGACGAAGGCGTCGACGTGGACCTCGACGAGCGTCCGGAGAGCCGCGACCGGATCCTCGGTCGCGGCGAGTCGCACTGCGAGCTCCCCGACGACGCGGTCGATCTCATCGCCGACCCACGCGATCAGCGCGGACTCCACGTCGTGGAAGTAGCGGTAGAGCGTCGGCCGTGACACGCCGGCCCGCCGCGCGAGCTCTGCCATGCTCACCTGCGCCATGCCGCGTTCCGCCACGAGCTCGAGGGCGGCTTCGCTGATACGCCGGCGCTGCCTTGCCCGGTGGGCATCGACCGTATCAGCCCAACCCTCCACCACACGACGCACCTTAGCCGTGCCCGAGTGCTCCACGTCGAGAGCGCAACGCGTCGTCTCTGTCTATTACACTATGTTTTACTCCTGACAGACTGATATACTCTCACCCATGCCTCACGGTCCCAACGCCGCAGTCCACGACCACACCGGTCGAAGCCGCTGGACGCACATCGTCGCTCGCCGAGGCGCGTGGGTGACGATCGCCATCTGGCTCGTCCTCACCGCAGTCGGCGGCTCCTTCGCTGGACTCCTTCCTCGAGTCGAGCGCAACACGCCCTCGAGCTACCTACCCCGCAGCGCCCCGTCGACGCAGGCCGCGGTACTGCGGGCGCGCGTCGTTCCACAGTCAGCGACGCCTGCCGTGGTCGTCTTCGCGTCGAGTCGGCCCCTGACCCCGCTGGCGACGCACGCGATCGACGCCGTTCGCACCTCGGTGCTCGAGCGCGCGCTGCCCTCCGTCGTCGGCGTGACCCCGCTTCGCGTGAGCGCGAACCGTCGCGTCGCCACGTTCTCCGCGCTCATCGACGCTCACGCGTCGTTTTCGACCATCACGCACGACGTCACGACGCTCCGGAGCCTCGTTGGCGCGCAGCGCACCGCCCGAGCCGCCGTCACCGGACCGGCTGGCTTCGACACCGACCTCGCACACGTGTTCGCCCACCTCGACACCCAGCTGCTGCTCGTCACGGTGGCGCTCGTGACGATCCTGCTCATCCTCATCTACCGCAGCCCCGTGCTGTGGCTCGTGCCCCTCGTGAGCGTCGGCGCTGCCGCCTCCCTCGCTCAGGCCGGCGTCTACGCGCTCGCGAAGCTCGGCGCCACGGTCACCGGGGAGACTGTCGGGATCCTCACCGTGCTGCTCTACGGTGCCGGCACCGACTACGCACTCCTCGTGGTCGCCCGCTACCGAGACGAACTCCGTCGCGAGCCGAACCACCGCGTCGCGCTCGAGCGCGCGCTGAAGCGGGTCACACCCTCGATCCTGACCTCTGGCGTCACCGTCATCGCGGCGCTCCTGTGCCTCGGACTCTCAGCGCGCAACGACGTCGCTGCCCTTGGACCGGTGGCCGCGGTCGGCATCGCCTCCGCCCTCCTTGCGATGCTGACGCTGCTACCTGCCCTCCTTGCCCTCACCGGTCGCCGCGTCTTCTGGCCGCGCGTCCCCGCAGCCAACGCAACCGGACCTCGGTCGTTCTGGACTCGCCTCGCCCAGTGGTTGCCGCGACAGCGCCGCACCATCTGGATCGCCGGCACGCTCGCCCTGGTCGCCCTCGCGCTCGGCACACTCCAGCTGCGCTCTGGTCACCTGGCCAACGACGGCCTGCTCGGCCACCCCGACTCCATCGTCGGCGAGCAGCTCCTCGCTCGCGGATTTCCGGTAGGCGCGAGCGCGCCCGCCTACGTCGTCGGCCCTCGTGCCGAGCTCGCGCGCGCCCAGTCCCTCACGCGCTCAGTTCCCGGCGTCGCCTCCGTCGGACCGGTCACGGCTCGCGGATCGCTCGGCACCTTCACGGCCACGCTGTCGGCGCCGCCGAACTCCGCCTCCGCTCAAGCAACCGTCGCGCTCCTGCGAGCCCGCCTCGCCACGCGAGCGCCCGACGTGCTCGTCGGCGGGCAGACCGCGACGAAACTCGACCTCGCCAACGCCTCTCGCCACGACATCCACGTGCTCGTGCCGCTCATCGCTGCCGTCGTCTTCGTCGGCCTCCTCGTCCTCCTACGCTCCCTCGTCGCGTCGCTCCTCCTCGTCGCGAGCGTCGTCGTCTCGTTCCTCGCCTCACTCGGCCTCACCGGGGTGCTCTTCTCCCACCTCGAGAGCTTCCGGGGAACGTACTCGTCGCTACCCGTGCTCGGGTTCTTGTTCCTCGTGGCTCTCGGTGTCGACTACTCCGTCTTCCTCATGGCGCGAGTTCGTGAGGCAGCGACCAGAGGCGACGCGACTACGGCCGTGACCGAGGGCGTGCAGGCGACCGGCGCCGTCATCACCTCGGCGGGCGTCGTCCTCGCCGGGACATTCGCCGTCCTGTGCGTGCTACCGTTCGCCGACCTCGTCGAGCTCGGCTTCCTCGTCGCCTTCGGCGTGCTGCTCGACACCGTGGTCGTTCGCTCACTCATCGTCCCGGCGCTCGCGCTCGAGCTCGGCGATCGGCTGTGGTGGCCTTCTCTACCACGGCGCTCGAGGAGCAGCACCGGGCACCGCCTCTAGGCGACGCTCACCTCCGACCAGTCTCTTCGCGCGGACCACCACCGACAGCGCTCTCGACACCCGCCGAGGCCGGCTCACCACCGCGAGTACCCGTCGCGCCCGCGGCGCCACCGACCCTCGGGTGGGAGTCAGCCGCGTCCCTCGCTCGCTCGTGGCAGAGGGCCTCTCCGCCTCGGCAGGAGCGCTCGCCGCCGGCGTCGGAGGGCCAGGGCGTCCGCGTGCGTCGTGGCCGGGCAGGTCGACGCTACAGCCCCGCTCGCGCTAGCACACGAGGAGCACCGGACGTGTGGAGCACCACTTCGAGCCCCACTACGCAGCGAGCCGCTCTTGAGACCTACGACCTCGTCCGGCCCAGAGTCCCGCAGCGGCCACGCCGACCGCGGTCGCCGCGCCGAAGATCGCCACCGCAGCAGACGCGCCGAGCCAGCTCGCGAGCTCTCCGAGCAGGAGCGCCCCAACCGGCGTCGTACCGCCCATGAGCAGGACGTAGATCGCCATGACCCGCCCCCGCAGCTGCGGTGGCGACAGCAGCTGCAGCCGCGTGTTCGCTGTCACCGAGGCGAGAATGCCAAAGAATCCTCCGAGCACGAGCAGCGTGCCAGCGACGACGAGCGAGCGTGCGAGGCCAAGACCGACGAGGGCGGCTCCAAGCGCCACCCCCGAGACGCTGAGGCGACGCTGGCTCGCCCGCGCGAGCGCGGAGGCGAGCAACGCCGCGGCGAGCGAGCCTGCACCGAGCGCTCCCATCAACACCCCGAGGCCGGTCGCGTGCTGGCGGAGCACGAACCGAGCCACGAGTGGCACGGCGACCTGCCAGTTGAAGCCGAAGAGGCCGACGAAGCCAAATGCCAGCACGACGCTGCGGAGCGGCGCCTGCCTGGTGACGAACCGAAGTCCCTCAGCGAGTTCCCTGAGCACGCTCGTGTGCGCTGACGGCGCGACGACTCCGAGCCTACTGCGGCGCCCAAGAGCCACGAGGACCACGAGGACCGGCACGAAGC
>SIRY01000200.1 GCA_004366215.1 Actinomycetota bacterium
GAGCGTATCCCAGGGTGGCAAGAGCGCGACCGTCGCCGTCGGCAACCACAGCGCGAGGTCGTTCGCGATCGCCTCGGCCTCGCGCTCACCCTCTGCGATGACGAGGCAGCGCACGGGCTCGAGCGCGTGCCACGCGACCGCGACCCCGGCAGCGCTCGAGGCGACAGAGCCAGCGTGTTCGCTCGCTCGACGAGCCGCCAACCCAAGGACCGTCTCAGGCGCCACGCTCGAGCCCCCTCGCGTTCACAGCGGTCATCGCGCGCTGGGCTCCTCGATCGAGGAGCTCCTCGATCGCCGACGCCGCCGTCTCGATCCCACGTCCGAACGCCTCTCGGTCCACCCCTCGCGGCTCGTCGAGCACCCACGCGACGACGTCGCGGCGCTCGAGCGGCCGGCCGATGCCGACGCGAACGCGCCAGAACTCGAGGCTCTTGAGGTGCGCCCCGACGCTGCGGAGCCCGTTGTGGCCCGCTGACCCGCCCCCGTACTTGAGGCGCACCACCCCCGGTCCGAGGTCGAGCTCGTCGTGGACCACGATGAGCTGGTCGGCGGGCGCGATGCCGTACGCTCGCACGAGCGCTGCGACCGCCACGCCGGAGTCGTTCATGAAGGTCTGCGGCAGCGCGAAGATGACCGGGGTGCGAGCCAGGTTCCCCCGACCCACGAGCGCGCGGTGCGCGGGCGTCAGCACCACCCCGCAGCGCCGCGCGAGGGAGGTCACGACGAGCGCACCAGCGTTGTGGCGCGTCGCCCGGTACCGAGCGCCGGGGTTGCCAAGACCTACGACGAGCGCCGGCGAGCGAAGCTCCGGAGGCGTCCTAGCCCTCCTGCGCCACAGCGACGACCGTGTCGGGCTCCTCCGAGAGCGTCACGCCCTGAGGCAGGGGTACCGACCCGGCACGCAACTCGCCTCCCGCGAGGAGTCCGGCGTCGAGCTCGATCGAGTCGGGCAGCTCGGTCGGCACACCCCGCACGCGGAGCGCCCCGACGAGGAGCCGCACCCCCTCACCCGCCACGAGCGGCACCTGGACTTCAAGACGCTCAGACTGCGACACCGCGAGGAAGTCGAGGTGGACGATGTCACGCCGCACCGGGTGCCGAGCGACCGCCTGGAGCTTGACCTGGTGACGCTCGCCGTCGAGTTCGAGCTCGAGGAGCTGTCCCACGACGGCGTGCTGCCCGAGCGCCGTCAAGAACGCGTGACGATCGACAGCGATCGCCTGGGGCGAGCCGACACCAGCGCCGTAGACGACGCCCGGGACCACCCCCGAGCGCCGCAGGCGTCGAGCTGCGCTCGAGCCACGAACTTCTCGCCGTTCCGCGACGACCTTGACCATGGCGACGCCCTTCCTCCTCGTCGAGTCTGCTGCGCGCGACGGGCCAGCCTAGCCGAGGTAGGGGTGGCCTACGGCACCGCTAGGAGAGGTTCTCACCCTGGAAGAGCTCCGAGACTGAGCCGTCTTCGAAGACCGCCGCGATCGCGTCTGCGATCACCTTCGCGATGGAGACGACCTCGAGCTTAGGGATCTGACGCTCAGGTGGGATCGGCAGCGTGTTCGTCACGACGACTCGCGTGATCGGCGCCTCCGTCAGGCGCTTCGCTGCCGGACCAGAGAGGACCGCATGCGTCGCCATCACCCAGATCTCACCGGCTCCTCGACGGCGCAGCAGCTCCGCGGCGGCCGTCACGGTACCCGCGGTGTCGATGAGGTCGTCGACGATCACGCAGTGGCGACCAGCGACGTCACCCACCACTTCGAGCGCGGTGACGACGTTCGCGACGCCCTTGGGTCGACTCTTGTGCACGAGGGCGAGCCCGGCGCTCAGGCGTTGCGCGAAGCGCTCAGCCACCTTGACTCGACCAGCGTCCGGCGCGACGATCACCGCGTCGCGGGGGGCAAAGGCACGGAGGTACTCGACGAGCACCTGGCTCGCCGTCAGGTGGTCGACCGGACCGTCGAAGAAGCCCTGAATCTGCCCTGAGTGCAGGTCGACCGCGATGATACGGTCCGCCCCCGCAGCGTGCAGCATGTCGGCGACCAGCTTCGCCGTGATGGGTTCACGACCAGAGGCCTTGCGATCCTGACGAGAGTAGCCGTAGTACGGACACACCGCCGTGATGCGCTTAGCCGAGGCGCGCTTGGCCGCGTCGACCATGATGAGCTGCTCGAAGATCGCGTCGTTGACGGGACCCGCGTGGCTCTGGAGGATAAAGATGTCCTTGCCCCGCACCGACTGGTCGAAGCGAGAGTAGATCTCGCCGTCAGAGAACTCGCGCAACGTGATCGCCCCGAGCTCGACGTCGAGGTGCTCAGCCACCTCGCGCGCTAGCTGAGGGTGAGATCGGCCCGAGAACAGTGCCAGCCGCTTTCTCGGTACGAGCTCCATACCTCACCCCTCGTGGTGTCACGCCCCCTCAATCCTAGGCGAGCCGCTCACGGCAGCCGTGTAAAGGGCGCGATCCGCTCCTTCGCATCGACGACCGCGCCGGGTTCGAGGACGCAGAAGGGACCGACCTCCGCTCCCTCGCCGATCGAAGCCCCTTCGGCGTCGACGTGGCGAAGCCGCGCGCCCGCGCCGACGACGGTGTCGACGAGCCGCGTGCCCATCCCAACGAGGGCGCCTGCTTCCACGGTCGTCGAGCCAAGGAGCGCCACGTGGCCCTCGATCACCGCGCCCGGCGCCACGCGGACTCGAGCCTCGATCTGCACGGAGCTCGGATGGCTCAGCGTCACGCCCTCGGCGAGCAGCCGGCGGACGATGCGCTCGCGCATCCGCGACTCGACCTCGGCGAGCTGCTCACGGTCGTTGACGCCGAGCGCCTCTGTCGCGTCTCCGAGGAGCACGGTCCCGACGCGGTAACCCGACTGCGCGAGGAGCTCGATGGAGTCAGTGAGGTAGTACTCCCGCTGACGGTTCGTAGGCGCGAGCAGACGCAGCGCCGACGGGAGCACCGCGAGGTCGAAGACGTAGACCCCGGTGTTGACCTCTCGCGTGGCTGCCGCGCGCTCGTCGAGGTCGGTCTGCTCCACGATGCGCGCGACACCTCCGTCGCGACGGCGCACCACTCGACCGTAGCCGTCCGGCTCGTCGAGCTCCATGGTGAGCACCGTCGCCGCGTTGCCCTCTGCCGCGTGGAGCTCGAACAGCCGAGTCAGCGTCGCTGTGGTCAGCAGTGGCGTGTCAGCTGGCACGACGAGCAGCTCCGCGCCGCTCGCGCCAACCCCGGGCAGCAGGTCGGGAAGCCTCGTCAGGCCCACTCGAACCGCATCACCCGTCCCGCGCTGGTCGAACTGGTACGCGGTGACCACCTCGACCGTGCCGGTCGCGTGGCGGCCGAGCTCTCGCTCCACCGCCTCCGCCTCGTGCCCCACGACGACGACGATCCTCGACACCGCCGGCACCGCAGCGACCGCAGCGATGACGTGCCCGACCATGCTGACGCCACAGACCTCGACGAGGGGTTTTGGACGGTCCGCACGCATGCGCGTCCCCTTGCCGGCGGCCAGCACAAGCGCGTAGCGCATGACGACCTCCCTGACGGTGTCAGGTTAGCCCTGCCGCGTCGCGAGCACGTAGGTCGTCACTGAGTCGGGCAGGTTGAGCACCACCGCCCGGCGCCCGTCGAAGTCGGGGGCCTCGACCGGCGCGAGCGACAGCTCGGGACTCGTCGCGACCGCCACGAGGTCGCGGGTGACGCTGAGCCCACTTGGCAGGTCGATCTCGAGTGGCAGCGGTGGCGAGCCCTCGGGCGTGAGGTCGATGACGACGAGCACGAGCCGGCCCCGTCGCTCGCCAGCGAGCACCTCGACGCGCGCGTCCGAGGTGGCCACTGGGACGAGCCCCATGCCGGGTCGGAGGTAACGCGAGAACTGCGCCATGACGTCGTAGCGCTTCGTGAGGTAGAGCGTGTGGTCACCGTCACGTGCCCCGTTGAGGTCGAAGTAGATGAGCCCGTCGTTGCGCCCGAGTGGGTTGACGTCGCTCGCGCAGCGGGGGTCCGCGGCCGGACTGCAGCCGAGGTCCGGCGAGAGTGCGAGCCACCAGTCGAACACTGAGGCGTCCTCGACCATGAGGTCTTTGTAGATCGTGCGAGCGAGCCAAAGGCCAGACGTCATCGTCGGGTCGTACTGGTAGCCAAAGGCAACGCCGTCGTAGCAGCAGATCTCTGTGTCCCAGATCGCGAGCCCTTCTCGCTGGCCGAGGGCCGCCACGCGGCGCAGCGTCGCGCGCGAGGGGTAGTCGTAGCCGTGCACTGCGAGCGCGGCGAGGGCTCGACGCGCCCCCGGGTAGGCGAGCCACCGTGGCGCCTGCGCGAGGAGCTGGGTGGCGTAGGACGACTCGTCAGCGATCACCCGCGCCCACGGCGCCGTGACCGCGAGGTCGCGGGCGAGGTCGACGACGAGGGGCCCCCGCTCGCTCACTGGGACCGCCATCCCCTCTTGACGACACGCCGCCTGCGAGCCGACCGGCTCGTTCATCGGCGAGACGTACCGCAGCTTGACGTGGTAGGTACGCCACAAGCCCGCGACCACCTCGGCGAGCTCGGAGGCGTAGGCGGCGACGTCGGCGGACACGAGCGTGCCCCCACAGCTCTCGTGGTTGGAGGTAAAAGCCGGCGGAGCCGAGTTGACGAAGCCGACGAGGTCGCGCACTCCCCAACGCGCGGCCTGCAGGAGGAACTCGACACCTGCTCGGTCGACGTGGAAGTCGAACGTCCCGTTCGCTTGGTAGAAGCTCGCCGGCGCCTTCCAGGGTGTCGTGACGCCGACACCACCCCCACCGATGTTGAAGCGAAACTGCGAGAGCGCGAGCCCGTGAGGCGAGTAGAGCAGCCGTCCGACCTCAGCGACCGTCCGCGGACCGAGCGCCGCCACCGGACCTGACCACCAGGCCCCGCTCGCGCCGATGCCGACGAGCGTGTGCGTCGGGCGTGCGCCGACGGTCGCGACGACGAGTGGTTGACGTGCGAGGGCGGTCGGCGAGGCGGGCACCGACGTCGCGACGTTGAGCCCTGCTGCGAGGGCGACGCCGCCGGCGACGGCCGTCACGACGGCGACGACCCACCGACCTAGCAGCCGCGCGCTCGACGAGGAGCCGACCAGAGGCATCGCCGCGTCACGCTACCGTCC
>SIRY01000201.1 GCA_004366215.1 Actinomycetota bacterium
AGGTTCTGCTCGAGCATACGGGTTCGAAGTTTGTCGTGATCACCCTCGCTGCGCGTCGTGCTCGCCAGATCAACGACTACCGCACGCACCTTGGCGAAGGACTCGGCACGATGATCCCGCCACAGGTTGAGGCGGAGGTTGCCAAGCCGCTCTCGCTCGCCTTCGAGGAGATCGCGGCGGGGATGATCGTACCCGATGTGGTGGGTGAGCCCCTCGAGGGTGACGACGACGCGGAGTAGTCGGTGACGCCCCGGCGCGTGCTCCGCGTCGTCGGGGGCGGCATCGGGGCGTTCAAGAGCCTCGAGCTCATTCGGTCGCTCGTCGACGCCGGCCATGAGGTCGAGGTTGTGCCGACGGCGGCGGCACTCCAGTTCGTCGGTGCTGCGTCGTTCGCTGCGATCGCAGGGCGTGAGCCGCTCACGGCCCTGTTCGGCCACGAACCGTCCGCCCACACGCGCGTGGCAGAGCGGATCGTCGTGTTCCCGGCGACGGCAGACCTTATGGCAAAGCTCGCGGTGGGCCACGCCGACGACCTCGCGACGACCATCCTGCTCGCGTCGGACGCGCCGCGAGCTATCGCTCCGGCGATGCATACCCAGATGTGGCTCCACCCTGCGACGAGGCGATCGGCTCGTCAGCTGCGCGAGGATGGCGCCTGGATCATCGGCCCCACCTCAGGACGGCTCGCTGGGGGTGACCACGGCCTTGGGCGACTCGTCGATCCCGCTTGGATCGAGGTGTGGATGGAGCTCGTCGAGCGGGCACCGCAGCTCGACCTTGCTGGGTGGCAGGTGCTCGTGAGCGCGGGTGGCACGCGCGAGCCGATCGACCCGGTCCGCTTCATCTCGAACCGATCTTCGGGACGCCAGGGCAGCGCGGTCGCGGCGGTCGCGGCGGTCGCGGGAGCGCACGTGGCGCTCGTGACGACCGTTGACCCAGGCTGGATTGGCGAGCTGGTCGAGGTCGAGCGTGTCGAGCGTGCTGTCGAGCTCGAGGCAGCCTTGGCGCGACGGCAGGAGGCGGCTGACGTCATCGTGCATGCAGCAGCGGTGGCCGACTTCGCGCCGCGAGCGCCAGCAGACCGCAAGATCAAGCGTGCGGGGATGGCAGCGCTCTCGTTGGACCTCACTGCCACGCCGGACGTGCTCTCGGGCCTCACGGCGCGCCGACGCGCCGGGCAGGTCGTGGTGGGTTTCGCGGCCGAGACCGGCGATCCGCGCGAGGAGGTTTCGCGCAAGCGAGCTGCGCGGGACGTCGACCTCATGGTGGGCAACGACGTGTCGCGCGCTGACGCTGGCTTCGAGGTGCCAACGAACGAAGTGGTGATCCACGATCGCGACGGAGGCTGGATCGAGGTTCCGCTGAGCTCGAAGGAGGCGGTCGCCGCCAACGTCCTGCTCGCTGCGACGACGTACGTGCAGCGGCACGGTGGCGGCTAGGTTGACCGAGCGCGCCGGCAGGGAAGGAGCGCCATGGGAACCTACGCCTTTACGTCGGAGTCGGTAACAGAGGGTCACCCAGACAAGATGGCTGACCAGATCTCAGACGCCATCCTCGACGAGATTCTGGCTCAAGATCCCACGGCGCGAGTCGCGTGTGAGACGCTCCTCACGACGGGGCTCGTCGTCGTCGCCGGCGAGGTCACCACCGAGGGCTACGTCGACATACCGAAGGTCGTGCGTCGCACCATCTGCGACATTGGCTACGATCGAGAGTCCTACGGCTTCGACGGCAATACCTGCGGCGTCGTGGTGTCCATCGACGAGCAGTCTCCCGACATCGCGGGCGGCGTGTTCAGCGCGCTCGAAGCTCGCAGCGGGGAAGACGATCCCTACTCAGCCCTCGGCGCCGGCGACCAGGGAATGATGTTCGGCTTCGCGTGCGACGAGACGCCCGACCTCATGCCGCTGCCGATCTGGCTCGCGCACCGGTTGGCACAGCGACTCGCGGAGGTCAGGCGGGCAGGTGTGCTGCCGTATCTGCGTCCTGATGGCAAGACTCAGGTAACGGTGCGCTACGAGGGCTACCGACCGGTCGCGCTCGACACCATCCTCATCTCGACCCAGCACCAGGCCGGCATCGACCTTGCGACGCTGCTCCTGCCCGACCTTGAGAGCGTCGTCATCGCGCCGATGCTCCCGAAAGAGCTCGACGCGTCATCGCTTCGGATCCTTGCGAACCCGACCGGGCGCTTCGAACTCGGCGGGCCTCACGCGGACACGGGCCTCACCGGTCGGAAGGTCATCGTGGACACCTACGGAGGCTCGGCACGTCACGGAGGTGGCGCGTTCTCGGGCAAGGACCCCTCTAAGGTCGATCGGTCGGGGGCATACGCGGCCCGGTGGGTTGCGAAGCACATCGTGGCCTCAGGAGCAGCGCGTCGCGTGGAGCTGCAGGTGGCCTACGCCATCGGCGTCGCACACCCGGTCTCGCTGATGGTCGAGACCTTCGGTACGGAGACGGTCGACCCGGCTGCGATCGAGACGGCGGTGCGAGAGGTCTTCGACCTGCGCCCCGCGGCCATCATCGACGCGCTCCACCTGCGGCGCCCGATCTACCGGCGGACCGCGGCCTACGGGCACTTTGGGCGCTCGGACGGCGCGTTCCCGTGGGAGCGGCTGGATCGCTTGGACGACTTTCGCGCCGCTCTTGGGCTCGACTCGTAGTGACCTCATTGATGTCGTCGACGTCATCGTCGACCTCGTCGCGCGACCAGGACCCTTTACGTACCGAGCGGGCGGAGCAGAGCTCGTCGGCATCGGTGATGAGGTGCGGGTGCCGCTCGGTGCTCGCGTGGTAGAGGGATGGGTCGTCGACGTTCGCAGGGAGGCCCCGCGCCAGACGCTGCGCCCCATCCTCGCTCGGCGGAGGCCAGGGCCGCCTCTCGAGGCGACGAGGGCAGCGCTCCTCGCTGCTCGCTGGGCGCTCGCGAGTCCGCCCCTCGTGCTTCGCTACCTGCGGCGGCCCCGAGTCCGTGGCGCCCCCGAGCTGCCGTCGCAGGTTGGCCGCCTCGACGACAGGCTCGTCGACCTCTCGGCGGTGCCCATCGAGGTGTACCTCGTGCCACTTGAGACCTCGGCGCCTGCCGAGACGGTCAGGCTGCTCGCCGTTGGAGCCCTTGGGCGGCGCGTGACGATCCTCGCTCCGACCGAACCCATGCGAGGAGCGATGTTCGAGCACGCTCGCGCGCGTGGCCTCCGCGTGGCGCGTATGCCTCATGACTGGGACACCCTCGCGGGTGGCGCCGCCGACGTTGCGATCGGCGGACGACGAGCTGCGTTCGCGCCGCTCGCGGGCGTCGACACGGTAGTCGTCGTGGACCCGGTGCATCCTGGGGCGAGGCAGGAGGCAACCCCCTTCCTCGAGGCCTACGACCTCGCTCGGGCTCGCGCCGTCGCGAGTGGGGCAAGGCTCGTCGTCGTCAGCGCTGCGCCTCCGGTCGAGGTGCTCGACCGAGCTCGTCTGCACGTTCCGACACGGCGACTGCGCTCGAGCGTTCCGGCACTGCGGGTTCACGACCTCTTCTCGCTCGACCCGCTGCGCAGCGTGGAGGGTGTCGTCGCCGACGCCATCGAGGCCGAACGTCGCCGGGCACCCGCCGCGCGTGCGCTCGTCGTGGTGCCCCACGAGGGTCTCGGTCGCCAACCGACGTGTCGGCGCTGCGGGGCAGGCCTGAGCTGCGTGCGCTGCGGAGAGAGCCTGCGCGTGCTCCCCGCGCGCCGGGGCGTGCCAGAGCGAGGCTGGTGCCCTCGTTGCGCCAGAGCACACCCGCTGCGGTGCGGGGCCTGTGGCTCGCGTGCCGTCGCCGTCTCGCGCTGGTCGGTTGAGCACGTCCGCCAGCGTCTCGAGGTGGTCCTGCGCGAGCCCGTCGCAGCTGCGCCCTCGCCATCCACTCGGGTGGAGGTGGGAACGATCGAGCAGCTCAACGAAGAGGAACCGTGCGAGGTCGTGGTGCTCGTCGAGCCCGAGCGCTTCTTCGGGGCGCACGGGCGCCTCTCAGGGGAGCTCGCCCTGTACTGGATCCATCGGGCTCTCGTGCGCGCTCGCGCGCGCGTTGACCTCGTCGTTGCCAGTGCCCCCGCGTGGTTGAGTGATGTCGTGGCGACGCGGACCGTGAAGCCTGCGTTGCGTGCCATCCACGCCGAGCGCCACGCCCTCGGGCTCGACCAGTGGGGAGGGACGGCGCTCGTCTCAGGCCCTGAGGCAGCGGCCTTTGTGCATGCACTCGTCGAGGGCGCACCGGGCACAGTCGAGGTCGGCGAGCTCGGTGCTGGTCGCTTCCTGCTCCGTGCCTCGAGCCCGCTCGCGCTGCGCCAGAGCCTCCTTCGGATTCCGCGACCTCTTGACGCCCGCCGTCTGCGTCTCGAGCTTGCGCCACGAGAACTCTGAGATTGGGTATACAGACACGCGTGGACGTTGCGCCACGCTGTCGCTACACTCGAAGTGTCCGGACAGGTCGGGGGCGTGCTGTGCCCTCGAGGCGGGGGCTATGGGGGTGATGCGATGACGGGTATGGGCAGCGCATCGCTGAGCGCAGGCGGGCTCGCGGGTCCTTTCTACCATCGGCTGGGTCTTGAGGCCGTCGCGCTCGTGCTCGTCGCGTTGGTCCTCATCGCAGCT
>SIRY01000202.1 GCA_004366215.1 Actinomycetota bacterium
TCGGTACTCCGACCGAGACGCGCTCGGCTGCATGAACAGGAGGAGCTGCACGTTGCCTTGCCACTCGCTCGTCGCCGTGCGAACCCCCTGCTTGATGAGCAGGGCAGCTCCGACGAGCGAGAGCGACACGGCGACCGTCAAGATCGCCGCGAGCGACATGAGGCGGTTTCGCCACAAGTTCGTCGCCGTCTCACGCACGAAGTAGCGAAGCGCCGTCATCGACCCTCCACACCAATGCCGTAGACGCCTCGTAGCTGATCTCGCTGCACCGAGCCGGTGTCGATCTCGATCACGCGCCTGCGCATCGCGTCGACGATGCTGAAGTCGTGAGTTGCCATGACGACGGCCGTACCCGTGCGATTGATGCGTTCGAGCAGGGCCATGACTCCCCAGCTGGTCTGTGGGTCGAGGTTGCCGGTCGGCTCATCGGCGAGCAAGATCAACGGGCGATTGACGAAGGCGCGAGCGACAGCGACTCGCTGCTGCTCGCCCCCCGAGATCTGATGAGGGAAGCGGTCTGCCTTGTCCTCGAGGCCCACGAGGCGCAGCACCTGCGGCACGAGCTGGTTGATTGTCGCACGAGGCTTGCCGATCACCTCGAGCGCGAACGCGACGTTCTGGAAGACCGTCTTGTTCGGTAGCAAACGAAAGTCCTGGAAGATGACGCCGATGTTGCGACGGAAGTACGGGACGCGCCAGTTCGGCATCGTCACGAGGTTCTTACCAGCAACCCAGATCGAGCCGGAGTCTGGACGTTCTTCTCGAGTCATCAGCTTGATGAGCGTCGTCTTGCCCGACCCGGACGCGCCGATGATGAAGACGAACTCGCCGCGCCCGATCTCGAAACTGACGTCTCGGATCGCCGAGGTCGAGCCCGGATACTCCTTCGTCACGTGCTCGAAGCGGATCATGCAGCTCCTTCCTCCGGGCCAACGCCCGGCGAGGCCATGCGACCGCATAGCCTACCAGTGCGGCTTAGGGTTCGCGATGATTCTGGCGCCGCCACGCTAGGTATGCCTCGATGAACGGATCGAGCCGCCCATCGAGGACGGCCTGAACGTTGCGATCCTCAAACCCAGATCGATGGTCCTTGACCAGCTGGTAGGGGGCCAAGACGTAGGAGCGAACCTGGTTCGCCCACGCGACCTCGACGCGAGGGCCGGCGATGGCGTCCAGCGCTGCTCGCTGTTCCTCGCGCCGTCGTTCCTCGAGCTTCGAGACGAGAATCTGGAGCGCCTTGGCCTTGTTCTGGAGCTGCGAGCGCTCGTTCTGACACGACACGACGATGCCGGTCGGCAGGTGCGTGATCCGCACTGCCGAGTCGGTCACGTTCACGTGCTGGCCTCCCGCGCCAGAGGAGCGGTACGTGTCGATGCGCAGGTCCTTCTCGTCGATGACGACTCCGCCGGTGTCCTCGAGGAGCGGGATCACCTCGAGCGACGCGAAGCTGGTCTGGCGACGATGTTGGGCGTCGAACGGAGAGATACGTACGAGCCGGTGGACACCTCGCTCTGCGCTGAGCAGGCCGTAGGCGTAGCGACCGCGCACGATCGCTGTGGCCGAGAGGATGCCCGCCTCCTGCCCCTCGGTGACGTCGTCGAGCTCGAAGTCAAACTCGTGCACCTGCGCCCAGCGCTCGTACATGCGCAGCATCATCTCGGCCCAGTCCTGCGCGTCCGTCCCTCCCGCACCCGAGTGGATCTCGATGACGGCGTCACCCTCGTCGAACTCTCCTGCAAGCAGTGATCGGATCTCGATCACGTCGAGCTCCGCCTCGATCTGGGCGATCGACGCGCTGGCTTCTTCTGCGAGCTCTAGGTCTTCGTCGGCCATCTCGAGTGCAACCTGGACGTCAGCGAGGCGGCGTTCGAGCCGCGCGATGAGCTCGACGTCGTCACGAAGCTGCCCGTAGCGCCGCGACAGGTCGCGTCCCTGCGCGGGGTCGGCCCAGGTCGCTGGGTCGGCGAGGCGTTCTTCGAGCGCTGCGAGCTCGGCACGGCGCTCATCGAGGTGGAGGTACGCGCGCGCACGTTCGAGACGCTCGCAGAGGGAGCGTTGGCGCTCCTCGAGTTCTGTCAGGCTCATCACCCCTGACCATCTCCACTCGTCGGCAGCTGCTGCGCCTGACGCAGACGGTCAAAGTAGGTCACGTCCTGGGGATCCGTCGCCCCAAAGTACCGGGCGGCGGAGAGGTCGAGGCGAGGAGCGCTCGGGCTGACCTCGGCCCTGAGGAGGTAGCGGACGTAGTCGTCCTCGATACGCCGCATGAGCTCCTGGAACATCTCGTAACCCTCTTGCTGCCACGCCACGAGCGGATCCTGCTGACCCATCGCACGCAGATTGATGCCCTCGCGAAGGTAGTCCATGTCGATGAGGTGTTCACGCCACAGCTGGTCGATCACACTGAGCAGGACGTCGCGCTCGATCGAGCGGAGTCTCGCTACGCCCGATGCTGCGACGCCAAGCTGACGCTCGCGCTCCTCGCAGAGCTCGAGTGCCTCGGCGACGAGTGAGTCCACAAGCTGGTCCCGGCTCGTCGCCTCGCGGAGGTCCTCGACCTCAAAGGCACTGTTCCAGACTCGGTGCGCCTCGCTCACGAGGCCGACGAGGTCCCACGTCTCACTGAACGAACCTGGCGCGTAAGCATCGGCTACGCGGCGCACGACCCGCTCAATCGTCTGGCGCGTCAGGAGTGAGAGATCTTCGCCTTCGAGGATCTCTCGACGACGAGCGTAGATCACCTTACGCTGCTCGTCGAGCACCTGGTCGTACTTGAGCACGTCCTTGCGGATATCGGCGTTGCGGGCTTCGACCGTGGCCTGTGCACGTTCGATGGCGCGCGTGACAGCCTTGGCTTCGATCGGCTGGTCCTCCGGCAGCGCCCGTTGCATCACCCACGACACGACGCCGCCACCGGCGAAGAGTCGCATGAGGTCGTCTTCGAGTGAGAGGAAGAACCTCGTCTCACCCGGATCACCCTGGCGCCCAGAGCGACCGCGGAGCTGGTTGTCGATTCGACGCGCCTCATGGCGCTCCGATCCGATGACGAGCAGCCCACCGAGCTCCCGTACCCGCGCCCCCTCGTCGCTGCAGAGCTTCTCGAAGTGGCTGCGAGCCTCCTCGTAGACGGCCAACCCCTCGTCGCTCTCAGGATCGACGCCGGCCTCGCGAACGGCGAGGCGCGCGAGCCCTTCTGGGTTACCCCCGAGCAGGATGTCGACCCCACGACCAGCCATGTTCGTCGCGACGGTCACCGCCTTGAACCGGCCCGCTTGTGCGATGATCTCTGCCTCTGCGGCGTGGTACTTGGCGTTGAGCACGGCGTGCGCGATGCCGCGCTCAGTCAACATGGCAGAGAGCGCTTCAGACTTCGCGACAGAGGTCGTGCCGACGAGCACCGGCTGGCCTCGCGCCGCGCGCGCCTCTATCTCGTCGACGATGGCTCGGAACTTCCCCGCCTCCGTCTTGAAGACGAGGTCCGGGTGGTCGACGCGCTGAACCGGTCGGTTCGTCGGTACCTGCACCACCTGCAGGCCGTAGGTCGAAGCGAACTCGGCCGCCTCCGTCTGGGCAGTCCCGGTCATGCCAGCGAGCTTGTCGTAGAGACGAAAGTAGTTCTGGAGCGTGACGGTTGCCCAGGTGTGGTTCTCCTCTTGGATCCGAACCCGCTCCTTGGCCTCGACCGCCTGGTGGAGTCCGTCCGACCAACGCCGGCCCTCGAGGATGCGACCCGTGAACTCATCGACGATCTTGACCTCGCCTCGATCGACGATGTAGTCACGATCTCGCAGGAACAGGTGCTTCGCGCGCAGCGCCTGCGTGAGCTGGTGCAGGTAGCCCATGTGGGCCACGTCGTAGAGGTTCTCGATCCCGAGCGCACGCTCGACCCGCTCGATGCCGGCGTCAGTCAGCAGGACGGTCTTCTTCTCCTCGTCGACCTCGTAGTCGACGTCCGGCCTCAGGGTCCTCGCGATGGACGCGAAGCGGTAGTACAGCTCAGGACTCATCTCCGATGGGCCGGAGATGATCAGCGGCGTTCGCGCCTCGTCGATGAGGATGGAGTCGACCTCGTCGACGATGGCGAAGTGGTGGCCGCGCTGCACCACCTCGTCGAGTGAGGTCGCGAGGTTGTCTCGGAGGTAGTCGAAGCCGAACTCGGTGTTCGTACCGTAGGTGATGTCGCACAGGTACGCCGCGCGGCGCCGCGCAGGGTCGAGCTCCTCCGAGCCGACGCGACCGACGCGGAGGCCGAGCGCTTCGTACACCTTGCCCATCCACGCGGCGTCTCGCGCCGACAGGTAGTCGTTCACAGTCACGACGTGCACGCCTTTGCCCTCGAGGGCGTTGAGGTAGGCAGGCAGCGTCGACACGAGCGTCTTACCCTCGCCCGTCTGCATCTCGGCGATCCACCCAAAGTGCAGCGCCATGCCCCCGATGAGCTGGACGTCGAAGTGACGCTGCCCGAGAGTCCGCTTCGCCGCTTCGCGCACGACGGCGAACGCCTCGACAAGGAGATCGTCGAGCGTCTCACCAGCGGCGAGGCGAGCTCGAAACTCGTCAGTCTTCGCACGGAGCTGGCCATCGTCGAGCTCCTCCATGAGGGGCTCGAGCTCGTTGATGAGCGGCACGACCGCCATCAAGCGTTTCATGCGCTTGCCTTCGCCGGCACGCAGAATGCGATCGAAAATGCTCATGGCGCCTCGCGTGGGCACACCTCAGTCCGAGATGCCCGCTTCCTCCTCCGCCTGGTCGATGAGCCCGACTGAGCCGTCGTCTCGCCGGTACACCACCGCCGGACGACCGGTTTCCTCGTTGATGAACAGGTAGAAGCTATGGTCGAGGAGGTCCATGCGAAATGCGGCAGCGACAGGATCCATCGCCTCTAGCGTAAAGCGCTTTCGCCGGCGGATTTCGAGCCGCGGCTCGGGAACCTGAACGCCACCAGCGCGGTGGTGGGGGTGGCTGCGCGCTACGAGCCGTCCCTTCAGGCGCTCGAGGCGCCGCTTGAGCCGCTCTTCGGCGAGGTCGAACGCCTCGAGCTCGCTCGACCCGATGCCGCGAGCCCGCACGACTGCCTTGGCCAACGCGTAGGTGATCTCGGCGACCACGCGCTGCGGGTTCGCTGGGTTGCCTGCCCGCTGGACGTAGACCTCGACGCGCTCAGGGCTGCCGAGGAACTTCTCGAGGCGTGCAACCCGATCTTCGACGTGCGCACGCGCCTCCTCTGACATGCTGCAGCCCTTGCACCGGATCTCTACTGCCATGGGTTGCCTCCCTAGCGCGTCCCGAGTTGCCACGAGGCCAAGTATGCCTGCTGAGCGGGCGTGAGCACGTCAATTCGCACGCCGAGCGCATCGAGCTTGAGCGCCGCGACCGCGCTGTCGATCGCCTCTGGAACCGCGAGCACGCCCGGCTCCAGGTGGCCGGCCTCGCGTGCGAGCCACTCGACGCTCAGCGCTTGGTTGGCAAAGCTCATGTCCATCACGCTCGCCGGGTGGCCCTCCGCCGCCGCAAGGTTGACGAGCCGCCCCCCGGCGCCCCCCCTGCCCCGAGCCTGCTCCCCGCGGACCGTGTCGACGAGGTACTCTTCGACCATCGGCCGCACAGGACGACGCCGCTCCCCGGGTGCGAGCCGCGCGAGCCCCTCGAGGTCGATCTCGACGTCGAAGTGACCCGCGTTGGCCAAGATGGCGCCGTCACGCATCGTCTCGACGTGCTCCGGCCGAATCACGTCACGGTTGCCCGTGACGGTGATGAAGATGTCGCCGACGGGCGCGGCCTCCGCCATCGGCGCGACCTCGAAGCCGTCCATGACCGCCTCGAGGGCCGCGACAGGGTCCACCTCGGTGACGATGACCCGCGCTCCCATCCCCCGCGCCCTCGCCGCGACGCCCTTCCCACAGAAGCCATACCCCGCAACGACCACCGTCGTCCCCGCGAGCAGGACGTTGGTCGCACGGATGATCCCGTCGAGCGTCGACTGTCCCGTGCCGTAGCGATTGTCAAAGAGGTGCTTCGTCTTGGCGTCGTTCACGGCGACGACGGGGTAGGCCAAGCTGCCAGCCGCCGCCATCGCGCGGAGCCGAATGACCCCAGTCGTCGTCTCCTCCGTGCCACCGAGCACCTGCTTGACCTGCTCGGGACGCTGCTCGTGGAGCCGTGAGACGAGATCACACCCGTCGTCCATCGTCAGCACCGGCTGGGCGTCGAGCACCGCGTCGATGTGCGCGTAGTACGTCTCAGTGTCTTCGCCGCGCACGGCGAAGACCGCGATGCCCTCGTGGCGCACGAGCGACGCTGCCACGTCGTCCTGCGTCGAGAGCGGATTTGAGGCACACGCGACGACCTCGGCTCCACCTGCCTTGAGCGTGCGGAGCAAGTTGGCGGTCTCTGTGGTGATGTGCAGGCACGCTGCGACCCGCATGCCTGCGAGCGGCCGCTCGGCGGCGAAGCGCTCCCGGATGCCGCGCAGCACCGGCATCGTGCGATCAGCCCAGGCGATGCGCTGGCGTCCTAGGTCGGCAAGGCCAAGATCTCGAACGTCGTAGTCCACCCACCGTTTCCTTTCTGCCCTCTCGAGCAACCGCACCTCTGCGGCGCTCCGAACCGTCGTCAGCCTTCTCGGCCAGCGAGATGCGCCTTGAGCGCAGCGAGCACCGGTATTGGACCAGGATCGGTGCCACGTCGCTCGGCAAGCCGAAGCGACGCGAGGTCCCCTACGAACGCGAGGTCGAAGAAGGTGGCGAGCTCCCCCGTCCCACTCCCCCGAACCTCGATGCTCGAGCGCACTCGAGGGCCGATGACGCGCTGCATGAAGTCGACCCGTCGAGCGATCTGGGGGTGCTCCCCGTCGTGGCGAAGAAACACGAGCGAGATGTGCTCAGCGAGCAGCGCGGGGTTGGCCTCGAACGCCGTCAGCTCGTTGTGTCCGGCCTCCGGCAGCACCGACGCGATCGCAAGCGCCTTGGCGTTCTCGTTGATCTGGTTCTTCCACCGCAGCGCTGCGACCTGGCCAACGGCACCTGATCCGAGCACGATGGGGATCGTCCCCTCGAGCTCCTCGGCCACGCTGAGGTCGAGACCGTCGTCGGCGATGCGCTCACGACGCTCGCGCAGTCGATCGATCGCGTGGCCGATCCACGCGGAGGCGCCGGGAAAGAACCCAACCCGCTCAAGGACGCCGAGCACGCTCACCGTGAGCGCGCCCAGCGCCGCGCGCGGCTGAGGAATCGAGCCGTCGATGCCGATGTGGCATAGCCCTCGCTCCGCTGCGAGCTGCGCGAGCTCCCCGCCACTCGAGATCGTCACAGCTCGAGCACCGTGGTCGAGCGCTCCCGAGAGCACCTCGAGGGTCTCTTCGGTGTTACCCGAGAACGAGACCGCCACGGCGAGCGACTGCGCGCCGACGAACGACGGCAACTCGTAGCCTTTGACCACGACGACCGGCACGGCCATGTAGGGCGCCGCGGTCGCGACAGCAACGTCGCCGGCGATGCCGCTCCCGCCCATGCCGAGCACCACGACGTGCTCGATGTGCGAGGCCGAGGGCACGTCGCACAGGTGGCTGACGGCGTCGAGCGCCGTCTCCATCTGCTCAGGGAGCGCCTGCGTCGCAGGCCACATGCCTAGCACATCCATGCGCTAGCCTTCCTCTCTGGGCGACGCTGCGGCCATGAGCTGACGATGCCGTGCCTCGTCGACGAGTTCGGCGTCCTCAACGAGCAGATCCGGGACTCCGTCGACAACGGGATACGCACGCCGTAGCCGCGGGTTGTAGAGCACATTCGCACCCTCGATCCACAGCAGCGGACCGTGGTCGACGGGGCACGCGAGCAGCGCAAGGAGTCGAGCCTGCATCGTCATGCGTCGCTCGACTCCGCCTTTGCCACCACTGCGAGCACCTGCTGCGTACGTCGCGCGACCTCGTCGGCGGTACGGGCTTCCAGGTTCAGGCGCAGCAGCGGCTCGGTGTTCGACGGGCGCAGGTTGAACCACCAGTCCGCAAACTCGATCGTGAGGCCATCGAGGTGATCGACGGACCCCTCCCCGCTAAAGGCCCGCTCGACGAACGCGAGGACCGCGCGAGCG
>SIRY01000203.1 GCA_004366215.1 Actinomycetota bacterium
CGACCTGCTTGGCTCTGTACCGCTTGCGGGCATCTGCCTCGGTCACCAGCTGCTCGCCCTCGCAGCAGGCGCACAGACGCGCAAGCTCCCCTTTGGACACCACGGCTCGAACCACCCAGTCTTGCTCACCGAATCCGGCCGGGTCGCCATCACGGCTCAGAACCACACCTACGCAGTGACCGAAGCGTCGCTGCAGGCGCTCGACGTGTCCGCCGAGGTGACGCGGCGTAACCTCTTCGACGGCGTCGTGGAGGGTGTGCGCTACCCCTCGCTGAGGGCAGTGGGTGTGCAGTACCATCCAGAAGCTGCCCCAGGGCCCCGGGAGCAAGAACGCGAGGTCTACGACGCGCTCCTCCGGATGATCGCAGGAGGGGCGGGTGCCTAGAGATCCGGCGCTGCGCTCGGTCCTCGTCATCGGTTCGGGACCCATCGTCATTGGTCAGGCGAGCGAGTTCGACTACTCCGGCGTCCAGGCGTGTCGTGTCTTGCGCGACGAAGGCTTGCGCGTCGTGCTCGCCAACTCGAACCCTGCGACGATCATGACAGACCCAGAGTTTGCCGATGCAACCTACGTCGAGCCGCTCACCCACGAGATCCTCGAGCGGATCATCGAACGGGAACGGCCCGATGCGCTGCTTCCAACTCTGGGTGGACAGACGGCGTTGAACCTCGCCATGGAGCTCCACGCCTCAGGAGTGCTGGCTCGCCACGGCGTGCGCATGCTCGGTGCACGTCCCGCGTCCATCGAGCTCGCTGAGAACCGCGAGGCGTTTCGCCAGCTCGTGACCAGCATCGACGAGAACCTCGCTGTTCGAGGTGAGCTCGTGCGGTCCATGGAGCAGGGACTCGCGGTCGCTGAGCGCCTCGGCTTCCCGCTCATGCTGCGGCCCTCCTACATCCTCGGTGGCGCCGGCACGGGCATCGCGACGAATCGGGCAAGTTTTGAGTCCATGTTGCGGGCAGGGCTCAACGCCTCGCCAGTCGGCGAGGTGCTCGTCGAGGAGTCGATCGCTGGGTGGAAAGAGTTCGAGCTCGAGGTGATGCGTGACGCACACGACAACTGCGTCGTCGTGTGCTCCATCGAGAACCTCGATCCGATGGGGATCCACACCGGCGACTCGATCACCGTTGCGCCGGCCCAAACCCTCACCGACGTGCAGTACCAGCAGATGCGCTCGCTCGCGTTCGAGATCCTTCGTCGGGTGGGTGTTGAGACCGGCGGCTCGAACGTCCAGTTCGCTGTCGAGCCTACGAGCGCCAGGATGGTCGTCGTCGAGATGAACCCGCGGGTCTCGCGCTCGAGCGCGCTCGCGTCGAAGGCGACGGGGTTTCCGATCGCGAAGATCGCAACGCGGTTGGCACTCGGCTACACGTTGGAGGAGATCACGAACGACATCACTGGCGTCACGCCGGCGAGCTTCGAGCCCGCGCTCGACTACGTCGTGGTCAAGGTCCCGCGCTGGGTCTTTGAGAAGTTTGAGGGCGCCGACGGCGTCCTTGGCACTCGGATGCAGTCGGTGGGCGAGACCATGGCCATCGGTCGCAGCTTCGCCGAGGCTCTGCAGAAGGCGCTTCGCGGCGTGGAGCGCTCGCGCGGCGGCCTTGGCATGGACGGAGCTGACGGGGCACTTGCCGTCACGAGCGATCAAGAGCTCGCTCGTCGGGTTGAGATTCCCACGGAGGAGCGCATCTTCGCCGTCGCCGAGGCGTTACGACGTGGTTGGTCGATCGAGCGCGTCTACGAGCTCTGTCGGATCGATCCCTGGTTCCTCGGTGAGATCGCGGGTATCGTCTCGCGCGAGCGGACCCTTCGCGGCCGGACGCTCGCCGAGCTCGACCACGAGGAGTTCCTCGAGCTCAAGCGATGGGGGTTTGGTGACGCCCAGCTCGCGCACGCGCTTGGGGTGAGCGAAGCTGCCGTACGAGCCCGCCGACGCGAGCTCGGCGTTACGGCGGTGTACAAGGCGGTCGATACCTGCGCAGCGGAGTTCCCAGCGCGTACTCCGTACTACTACGGCACGTACGAGGAAGAGTCCGAGACGACGACCTCGGGTCGGCCAAGCGTCGTGATCATCGGGTCGGGCCCAAACCGCATCGGGCAAGGGATTGAGTTCGACTACTGCTGCGTCCACGCCGCGTTTGCGCTCCAAGACGCCGGCTACGACGCTGTGATGGTCAACTCGAACCCCGAGACGGTGTCGACCGACTACGACACCTCGTCCAGGCTCTACGTCGAGCCTCTCGTGCCCGAGCACGTCATCGACGTCATCGACCAGGAGCAACGGATCGGAAAGCTCGCGGGCGTCATCGTCTCGCTCGGTGGGCAGACGCCTCTCAAGCTCGCGCGAGAGCTCGATCCGTCGCTCGTGCTCGGCACGCCTGCTGACTCCATCGACATCGCAGAAGATCGGCGTCGGTGGGCCGACTTGTGCGCGCGGTTAGGGATCCGTCAGCCGCCCGGAGCGACGGTCGCGTCGCTCGCTGAGGCCAGGCAGGTTGTCGACGCGATCGGCCTGCCTGTCCTCGTGCGACCGAGCTACGTCCTTGGTGGGCGGGCGATGGAGATCGTCTACTCCCTCGAGGAGCTCGAAGCGGCCTTTGGCCGGTTGGCCGGACTAGCCGCCGAGGGGGAGGTGTCTGAGCAGCGCCCCATTCTCATCGACAGGTTTCTAGAGGGCGCCACCGAGGTCGACGTCGACGCCGTGCGAGATCACGAGGGTGCTGTGTGGATCGGCGCGATCATGGAGCACGTCGAAGAGGCGGGGATCCACTCTGGCGACTCGGCGTGTGCCATCCCGCCGATCTCGCTGCCGCCTTCGATCGTCGAGGAGATTGAGCAGACAACCCGAGCCGTCGCGGACGCTCTCTGCGTCGTCGGACTCTTAAACATCCAGTTCGCCGTCACTGACGACGGGGTCTACGTCATCGAGGCCAACCCCCGTGCCTCGCGGACCGTGCCGTTCGTCGCCAAGGCGACCGGGGTCGCGCTCGTCAAAGTCGCCACGAGGCTCATGCTCGGCGCCACGCTCCGCGAGCTCGAGGCTGAGGGGCTCGTAGCACCTCGGCGCACCTACCCCTACGTCGCTGTCAAAGAGGCCGTGCTGCCCTTCGGGCGCTTCCGCGGCGCCGACAGCGTCCTCGGTCCCGAGATGCGCTCAACCGGGGAGGTGATGGGCATCGACCGGTCGATGGCAGTCGCCTTCGCCAAGGCGCAGTTGGCGGCGGGGAATCGCCTGCCGAGCGACGGGACCGTCTTCGTGACGGTGGCCGATCGCGACAAGCCAGCCTTGACGCCCATCGCGCAACGCCTCGTCGAGCTCGGTTTTGACCTCGCTGCCACCGAGGGCACCGCGCGGTGGCTCGAGGCGCACGGAGTGCACGTCTCGCGGCTCGTCGCCAAGGTGACAGAGGAGGATGACCTCGACGAGCGATCAGCACCCGCGGGCTTTGACGACGCGGTGCAGCTCGTGCGATCGGGTCGCGTCGGTCTCATCATCAACACGCCCCGAGGTAGCGGTCCGAGACGAGACGGATATCGCCTGCGGACAGCTGCCCTCGAAGCGAAAGTTCCTCTCATCACGACCCTCGAAGCCGCCAGGGCGGCGGTAGATGCGGTCGCGGCGCTTCGGCACACCCCCCTCGACGTCAAGCCCCTCCAGGCGTACCATCGGGAGGGCTAGGTGGTAGACCTCACGGTTCGACGGGGCGGCCTGGCCTTAGAGAACCCGATTCTCACGGCTGCTGGGTGTGCCGGCTTCGGGGTCGAGCTCGCAGCGGTGCTGCCACTCGAGCGCCTCGGCGCACACGTCGTCAAGTCCCTCGCACCGTTCGCGACGGCGGGGAACCCTGCCCCGCGGCTCGCGCCGATCCCAGGGGGCATGCTCAACTCTGTGGGGCTCGCCGGGCCAGGGTTGCACTACTGGCTCGAGCACGTCTGGCCGGAGCTCGAGCGCGCCCACGTCCCCACCGCCGTGAGCTTGTGGGGGCGCCGCATCGAGGACTACGCAGCGGGCGCGCAGGCGCTCGCACACCTCGGCGACGCGATCCGCTACGTCGAGCTCAACCTATCGTGCCCCAACCTCGAGGCCGATCGGCACCTCTTTGCTCACGATCCAGTCGCGACGGCACGCGTCGTCGCAGCGGTCTGCGCCGCGGTCGACCGGCCGATCCTCGTCAAGCTCTCGGCGAACACCGATCAGCTCGTCGACGTCGCCACGCGTGCGGTCGAGGCAGGAGCAGCTGGCGTCGTCGCAGTGAACACGCTCTTCGCCCAGTGGTACAAGGGTGGCCACGCCGTGCTCGGCACCCCGCGCGGTGGCGGGCTTTCAGGCAGCGCGATCCACGCCGTCGCGCTGCGCGCCGTCGCTGACGTTCGGGCCGTCCTCCCCGAGGCTGCGATCATTGGGGTTGGAGGGGTCGCGACCTTGAGCGACGTCGAGCGATTCGTGGCCGCCGGAGCTGACGCGATCCAGGTGGGCACAGCGCTGTTCGTCGACCCGCGTCGACCCGTGCGGCTCATTGACGCCTTGTGCGCTGCCGTGGAGCGCGAGGGGTGTGGGTCGTGGGCCGGGTGGGTCGAGCGGGTGCGCCGTGAGGGGAGGACATCGTGAGGCATCAGTGGGCGCTTCGAGACCGGTTCGCTCTCGCGTTGGATCGAGACGACGCCGTCGAGGCCCAGCGGCTCGCGAGCACGCTCCAACCGTGGTTCGGCGTCGCCAAGGTCGGACTCGAGCTGTTCACCGCCGCTGGGCCAGCGGTCGTTGCGACGCTGGCAGACGCGGGCTTTCGTGTCTTTGCCGACCTCAAGCTCCACGACATTCCGACGACTGTCTACCGTGCGGCACGTGTGCTCGGGTCCCTCGGTGTCGAGCTCGCGACCTTACACGCTGTCGGCGGCCGTGCCATGCTCCGAGCGGGCGTCGAGGGGCTCGTCGAGGGGGCGGATCGCAGTGGCGCGTCGACGCCGATCGCTCTTGGCGTCGTCTCGCTGACATCTCAGCCAGCGCTCCCGCACGACGTGCTCGTTGCACGTGTCGAGGACGTCGTCGCGGCGGGCTGCCAAGGTGTCGTCGTGGGCGGCGACCACCTCGCGCTCGTGAGCGAGCGGTGGCCAGACCTGTTGCGCGTGGTACCGGGTATCCGAAGCCTCCGAGGTGGGCACCACGACCAGCGCCAGGTTCTCACCGTCCAAGAGGCCTTCCGCCGAGGCGCCGACGTCGTCGTGGTTGGCCGCGCCGTCACCGAGGCGTCTGATCCAGCGGCTGTCGCCGCCACGCTCTTGCGAGAGGCTGACCTCGCTCGTGGCGAGCAAGATTCGAGCGAATCGCGACCTAGATGAGCGCATGCTCTGCTAGGTTGCGCTCATGCCTTTGCCACCATCGCTCAGTCCAGAGCAACGTCAGGCAGCCCTCCAGAAGGCTGCCGAAGCTCGGCGAGCTCGTGCCGAGATCAAAGAGCGCCTCAAGATGGGCTCCTTGACACTCGCCGACCTCCTCGCACGTGCTGACAGTGACGAGATCATCGGCAAGATGAAGGTCGTCGCTGTCCTCGAGTCGCTGCCGGGCATCGGGAAAGTCAAGGCTCGCCGGATCATGGATGAGGTCGGTGTCGCCGACAGCCGGCGTGTCCAGGGGCTCGGTTCGGTTCAGCGCCAGCGGTTGCTCGAGGAGATCGAAGGGCGCTGATCATCGTGCTCTGTGGCCCGGGCGGCGTCGGCAAAGGGACGCTTGCTCGGCGACTCGAGTCGTCGCTGCCCGGGTCGCACCTCGCTCGCTCCTACACGACTCGGCCTCGCCGTCTTGGGGAGCGAGCGGATGCCTACACGTTCGTGACCGAGGCGGAGTTCGAACGCTCCCGCGAGGCAGGCGCATTCCTCGAGTGGGCTCGCTTCGGAGCGTACGCCTACGGGACCCCGCGACGCGAGCTCTCCCGAGGCGATCCGACCATCCTCGAGATCGCCGTGCAGGGCGCGGCCTCGGTCCAGAGGCTTGGTCTCGCCTCCCTCACGATCGGTGTAGTGCCACCGAGCCTCGCGGAGCTCGAGCGCCGCATGCGTCGTCGTGGCGACGACGACGCCCACGTCGAGCGCCGTCGTGCCATCGCGCAGAGGGAGGTCGCGACCATGGTCGACCTCGTCGATCACCTCGTCGTCAACGACCGTCTCGAGCGGGCGGTAGCCGAAATGGTGGCCCTAGTACGAGGC
>SIRY01000204.1 GCA_004366215.1 Actinomycetota bacterium
GCAGCAACGCTACCAGCGAACCCGCCACCGAGATCTGGCAGTCGGAGGGCTGAGGCCGCCGATCCGTGTGCGGGCCGTCTCACGGCACGCAGCGCCGATGCCGACGAGCCACGTCAGCGCTGACGTCGTCAGTCACGGTGGAGCGGAGGTGCAGTGTCGAGTAGCGGACGGAACGTGTCGGTCGCGAGCCAGGCAGAGACCGGGGCGTCCGACCTCGTCAGTGTGTCGCTCTCGCCTGCAATTCTGAGCCGTCTCGCAGAGGGCGCGCGTCAGGTGTCTCAGGGTCGCGACGTGGGCGACCCTGAGAGCACTCGGGCGGGCGCGCAGCAGGCGAGGGGTCTTCGCAGCCCTGCTGGCGAGGGAGCGAGGACCCTGTTCGCTCAGCGAAGGGCAGGACGTGACGAACGCTGCCTCGCTGAGGGATCCCCAAGCGCGTGTGTGCCGTCGGCGAGTCCACGGTGAGCGGGACGACACGCCCCTTCGACTCGCCTCCCGAAGCTCACGAGCGCGCCGCGTGTCGTCGTGGACGACGCCGCTGGAGCGCGCTGGGTACCTCGTGACTAGTGGGTCAACCGAGGGCTCGCTGGTGCCGTGCTCTGGCGCGGGTGCGCTCGACGCGGGCAGCGGACGCCGCGGGCTCGGCCTCGCTCAGACGTGGCTGCCCACGGGGGCGAGAGGGCTCGCTCAGCTCGGCCATCACCGCAGCGGCGACGCACGCCGATGTCTCGAGGCGACTCGCTCTGCACGACGGCGCGTGCCGAACCGGGTCATCGGTACGAGTGCGTACGTGGGCTCGACCGTACCCAGGCGCCGAACGGCACCACGAGGTGCGGCGGCTCGCGTTCTGGAGTCGACGGAGTCGCACGGGCGGCGTACCCTTCACACGGTCACGTTCGGGAGCCTCCCGCCGAGGTGTCGGGACGCGAGCGACCTGGCGGTGTCACGACGTAGCGCCGCAGGGCGACGCCGGCCCACACAGCCTCTGCAACTCCAAATGGCCAGGCTCCCGAGAGGAAGCCGTAGACGCTTGAGAGCGCACAACCGACGGCGAATCCAACGATGAAGCCCCGCCCGCGCGGCTCGAGGGCGTACATCGTCATCATGAAGGTGATAGCGATGACGCCGAAGACGGTCACGGCCGCGACCTCCCTCCTGCTGGCGACGACCAGTGTACGCATTCAAGGGTCGACACTCCCCGACCTCGTCCGGCTCGTCGAGTGAGAGGCGTCGGCGGGCACGAGGCCGAGGTGGGTCAGCGTGGCGCGTGGGACCTCGGTGTCGCACGTCTACTGACGGTCATCGTCTGTCGGGCACGCCGCACGTGAGAGGTGGCAGGCCGTGCTCGAGCCGTGAGCCTGCGGCCGTGCTGCGCGGCGAGCGGTGGCTGCTTGTCTGCTGGCGCGTACCTCTGGCTCGTGGAGGTGAGAGCTCCTTCGTAGCGGCCACGCTCCCACGACGCGTGGACCAAGGCCGCAGGCTGCAACCGGGCGCTCACGACGTCGCGACGCGATCGTGCCGGATGCCAGCTGGGTGGTGCGGCCGTAACCCTGTCACGCCAGGCTCGAGCCCGAGGACGCTCGGTGACGACGTTGCAACCTCGGGACCCTCTCGGTACTAGCAACGCCAAGGATGCTGTGGGGGGCGAGCCGCCTCGTCGTGAGCGGGGTCGCCGCAGCGGCCAAAGCACGTGCGCCGTGGCAGAGCGACGCGTCTGTGACGTGCGAGGCGACGAGCTAGGTGGGGTGCCAGCGGTGTGAGCGGACTCGAGCTGCTGGTCCCCCGACGCCACTCGCTCGACCCAGGGAACGAGGTCGATGTGGCGACGCCTCGTGCAGAGGTGTAGTCTGTCGGCCGGTCACGGCTCCGCAGGAGGCGCTCGAGACTGATCCCGGGTCTGGATTGTCCGAGGGTGGTGTGAGGTGAGGGTGGCGAGCTCGGCGCGAGGGTTGGGAGTCGGACAGCGACGGGAGGCGCTGGCGGGGATGCTCGTCGTTGCGTTGGCCGCCGCGAGCCTCGCAAGCTGTGGGACCTCGAAAGCCACGGAGACTGCTAACCCGTCGGCTGGAGGTTCGTCGAGTTCCGCCTCCAGCACGAGCTCGTCGACGCGTGCCAGGGCAGGCCTGCCGGATCCTTGCTCGCTCGCCTCAGAGTCACAGATCGACGCGGCACTCGGGGTTGCGGTGAACAAGGTGACGCGATCGGTCAATCCGGCTGCGAATGGACAGAGCGAGCTGCTGTGCACGTGGACGCTGGCGGCACCGACGATCGTCAACGGCCTCGGCAGCACGGTCGTCGTTGAGATTTACCGGAGTGTCGCCGGCTTGAGTCAGAGCCAGTACTACAAAGTCAACGAGCAGACGACCCCATTTCACTTCGTGCCAGTCGCGATCGATGGCATTCCTGCGATCGAGTCGACGGACCCGACCCAGACCCTGGTCGACGTCGGACCGGTGACCGTCACCGTCAGCGCGGTGCCGACCACGAAGTCAGCTAACCCGATGGCTGCAACGGTGACGATCACCCGCGACGTCGTCGAGCGACTCTGTGCCCTCCGCTACTGCCGCTCGTAAGTGGCCAGCGAGGGCACGCCACAGCGGCCTGCCAACGCCGCCCGGAGCGCGACGTGAGGACTCCGCGCCCGTCCGCGTGCGCGCACTAGAGGCGCGTACGCTTCCTCCCTGCGACGACAGCAGCCGCGGCGGCACCCAACGACCCTGCTCGGCTGATCGCGACAGCCACCCCGAGCTCACGGTCGCTCGCGCAGCGCAGCTGACGTGATGCGAGATCGTGGGCGTGGCTGGCGTTCGAGCCATCCGCTCGGCCCTGGCTCTGGTCTTGAGGGGAGGTCGTGGTGCGCCAACAGAACCTCAGCCGCCCCGAGCGTGCCCCCCGCGTGAAGCTTGGAGAGACGAGGCGAGCGACGTCACCTCGTAGTCAGCCGAACGAGACACCGCACCTCGTTCGTTGGCGTCCTCGGTCCGAGCGAGCTCTTCCTCGTCGCGACGCGGTACGAGGAGGGTGACCTCGAGCTCGAAAGCGTCTGCACGGACGGCGACGGTGCGGTCACCATCGAGGATGAGCTCGATGAGGCAGACCACGAGCACCGAGGCCAGCTGCTCGCCTGCAGTGCCGGCCTCGGGCGCAGAAGGTCGCGTGGGTAGCCGAGCCCTGCCGGCCGCGGCACGCGGCTTCGCTGCAGGGTCTCACTGGGTACACGACCGACACTCTGGACGTCTTCGCTGCCGAGGGGGGAGCTCTGAGGGATCGGGGACTCGCCGCCGGCGCTGAGGTTCGAGGTCGTCGTGCGACCTAGCGCGTGGACGTCGGGCCGCGAGCGAGCCGGCGCAGCGGGGACGACCCCGCAGACGAAACGCCTCTCGCGCGACCTCTCGGCTGCCGTCGTCGAGCAGCGTCACCCCGTTAGCCTCGTACCTGCGAGTGCAGCAGCAGCGGCCACGACGCTGGCTCAACGTCTCGGTCGGCCGACCATTCGGCTGCGCCGCAGCCGCAGAGGCGTAGCGCCTCGGTGTGGAGCTTGGCTTCGGCGGTGCGCCGGCAGAGCGGCGCGTCGAGAACCGTAACGACTCGCATGAGGACATCGAGGCGAGCTTGAGGTGAGACCTCGGTCGACAGGGGCCTGCTGAGGTGGAGAGCCTACCCTCAGCGTCGAGGCTTGCGAGTGCGCCGATCGAGGTCGAGCATCGCCCAGACGAGTACGTCGAGTGACCGGATTAGCGGCTCGACACGATGCACGAGGTCCTTCGGCCGATCGTGGAGGCGCGACCGCGGGCGAGCGCGCTCAGGGTCGCGGCGTCGAGGCCACGTTCACTGAGCGTGCGCTTCGCGGACGGTGGGCGGGCAGGCTTGGGCGATCGACCCCGAGGCACCCTGGGCGCCGTGCGTCGTCTCGGGCCGGTCAACGACCCCTCGTCGCGCACTGGCCTCGACTGAGGGCGACCCTGGAGGTCGACCCGCCGTCGCAGGTGGTGGTGCGCGATGCGCGGGCGGGCTCGTGGTCGTCGAGGGTGCGTAGCCCCGCTCGCCCACTCACCAAGCCGGGGCCCCTCGCGCTGAGGGTGGTGCGCTGTGCGCCCAACGGTGAGGCTGCGTGCCCACAGCGAGGTGGTGTTGGCGGCTCCCCATCGGACGCTCACCCTCACCTCGTGGGACGCTCTCAGCTGCTGATGCGTCGCCTGCGTCCGCTGCACGCCACAGCGGTCGTGGGCCGACGCCGGTGGCGATCGCGGTCCCTGAGGCGAGGGTCGGGTGCTCGGGGCCGCACGCGAGGAGGCTCGCAGCTTGGGGGCGACCGCCTCAGCTGCGGCTGAGGGCTCGGCTTCCTGAG
>SIRY01000205.1 GCA_004366215.1 Actinomycetota bacterium
CGAGGTCAGTCGGTTCCAGCTCTCGGCCTTCGACTACGTGCTCAACGCGCTCGGGATCGTCGCGTACTTCGTCGCGCTCATCGGTCTTCGTGCCCAGACGCTCGGCCAAGCCGTCGCGCACGTGCGCGTCGAGTCCATCGACGGAGGCCCGGTCGGTCTGCGACGAGCGAGCATCCGCTTCGTCGTCTCGCTCCTGTCGTTGCTGATGATGCTGACCGGGTACCTCGTTGCGTTCTTCGATCCCTCACGTCAGACGCTCCACGATCGGGTAGCCGGTACGCGTGTGGTCCGCGAGCGGACGCTCGCGGATGAGTCGTGACGAGCCTCCAGTCGCTCGCGCTGAACGCCATGAACTTGGCGGGCGTCGCTGCCTTCGGCGTGAACGGGGCGCTCACGGCGCTGCGATCTGCTCGGCTCGACCTCGCTGGCGCGCTCATCCTCGGCTCGGTGACGGCCCTCGGGGGTGGCACGATCCGAGACGTCATCATGGGCCACCTCCCTCCGACCACCTTCGTGGACTGGCGGTACCTGCTCGCTGCCGGGCTAGGGTCCCTCGTCGCGTTCTGGCTCGGGCGGCACCTCGTCCGCTACCTGCGCATCCTCGAGGTGGCCGATGCGCTTGGCCTGAGCCTGTTCTGCGCGACGGGCGCGCAGATCGCCCTCCAGGGGCATCTCGGGGCTGTGCAAGCTGTCTTGCTCGGCGTCGTGAGCGCGACCGGCGGCGGACTCGCGCGCGACGTCCTCGTTCGTCAGGTGCCAACGGCTTTCTCTGAGGGGCTCTACCTCACGCCCGCCGCGCTCGGCGCTGCGCTCACCGTCGCAGCAGAGGCGGCCCACGTCGCAGCGCCGTGGCCGCTCGTGGTGGGGGCACTCGGTGCGCTCACGCTCCGGCTGCTCGCGGTGAAGTTTCGGTGGAACGCACCCCGGGCACGCTTTGGTCCTTCCTAGGAGGTCGTGTCCTCGAGGGGGCTGGTACGACGCTTCGGAGGAGGCCTAGGATGGGCTTGTGGGAACCGAGCTCGTCAGCCTCGCGCGGGCGGAGGAGCGTGTCTGGCGATGCCGTGCCGCGCTCGAGGCGCTCACCGACGATGCCGAGCTCGCATCGCTTCGCGCGGAGCGCGACCGTCTGGCGCGAGAGCGCGCAGGGCTGCACGGGGAGGCACTCGAGCTCGAGCACCGCATTGCGCAGCTCGACGCGCAGCGACACGAGCTCGGTCGTCGCCAGAGTCGGCTGCGGGCACAGGAGAGCACCGCTGACTACCGGGATCAAGAGCGTCTCGACTCCGAGCTCGACACGCTCCGTCGGCGTCTCGAAGAGCTCGATGAGGGAGAGCTCGAGGCGATGGAGGCGCTTGATGAGCTGCGTGCTCGGGAGACGAGCCTCGCCGAGCACGAGGCTCTGACCGAGCGTCGCATCGCTGCGCTCGAAGAGGCGCTCGAGGGCGAGCGCGCGAGGCGCGCAGCCGAGCTGAGTGAGGCCAAGGCGCACTGGGCAGCGCTGCTCGGTGAGCTCGACGAGCCGGTGCGACGGCGGATCGAAGGACGCGCGAGGCGGGGGAGGAGCCTCGCGCTCGTCGACGGGTCTCGCTGCTCCGTCTGCCACATGACGCTGTCGCAGGCCGTTGCGTCGAGCTTTGCTCGAGGTGAGTCGGTCGACTGCGAGTCCTGTGGGGCCTGGCTCGTCGGCGAAGCGTGATTGAGGGGAGGTGGCCTGTAGGCGGGGTTCTGTCCGGCGGTCCCAGTTGACCGCTTGGGCGACCATCCATCTACGCGGCCTACCTGGAGCGTCGCGGGCGGGCCACCCTGCTCCGTCTTGGCCTTGCTCCGGGTGGGGTTTGCCGAGCCGACTCCGTCACCGAAGCCGCTGGTGCGCTCTTACCGCACCGTTGCACCCTGACCTGTGACGGCTGCTCGCGCAGCGCGTCCATCGGCGGTCTGTTCTCTGTGGCACTATCCTGCGGGTCACCCCGACTCGCCTCTCGCGAGCACCCTGCCCTGTGGAGCCCCGACCTTCCTCAGGTGCACGAAGCACCCGCGGCCGCCCGGCCACCTCCGCGTCACGAGGATAGCGGCAGCTTTGGCTGTCGCGAGACCCTCTGGTAGGCTCGAGGGCAGACCGGCACTCGATGGAAAGCATCGACAAGGAGGAGCGCGCGTGAGCTCGATGACGGCACAGAACGCCACGAAGGAGCGGACCGTCCACCGTATCGGTGCGGTGACCCGGTGGTTGCTGCTCGCGGTCGTCGCACTCCTCGTGCTAGCGGCAGGCTCGGCGATCGTCGAGAACGCGAACATCGGAGAGCGCTCGTGGCAGCAGCCGGCGGTCGGCTCGACCCGAAACGGCTTCAGTGGCGCCCCAGTGGGCTCCCAGCTCTACCTGCAGGCTGGCTACGAGGGCAGCGGCCGGCCTGCGGCGAACGGCTGATCACGAGCCGGTGCGAGCTAGCGAGCTGGGCGTCGAGGACGTCGCTTCTTCGCTTCGAGCAACGCCGCGTCGGCCCGCGCGATCGCGGCTGCGATGGGCTCGCCTGGGCGTCTCGTGCTGCTGCCGACGCTGAAGGAGGCGACGGCGTCGCAGCGAGTCGAGAGGCGTTCGGCGACGATCGCGAGGGAGTCGTCGGAGTCGAGTGGCACGACGAGGAGGAACTCGTCACCACCCCAGCGGATCACGAGGTCGTAGGGTCGCAGGAGTTGACGTAGGCATCGACCGAGCTCGACGAGGAGCTGGTCGGCGGCGGGGGGGCCGAGGCGGTCGTTCGTCTGCTTGAACGAGTCGAGGTCGAGCATGAGGACGCCGACGACGAGCCCTTCACGGTCAGCCTCAGCAAGGAGCGGGTCGATGCGCACGGCGAACCCGCGCCGGTTCAGGGTGCCTGTCAGCGCGTCGAGGTGACCAGACGCAGCGAGGCGCGCGAGCCAACCGGCCACGAGCCCGACGACCGTCGTGACCGTGGCGATCGTGGCGAGGGGGGTCACTCGGATCGTCGCGTTGAGGGCCCCGACGCTCGTGAGCGACCCGACGCCGAAGATCCCGAGGCACACCGTCGCCCACGCCGGCGTCGTCGCGAAGGCGACGGCCGCGACGACGCCGAGCCCCGCGAGGCGTGCGATCACGACGTCGCCAGCGTGCGCGGTCACGCTCGCCACCGCAATCGTCAGCGTCGCGACGAGCTCGACGACGAAGCGCGACCGCCACGTCGAGCGCCTCGCGCGCTGCCACGATGCGACGCTCGCGAGGAACGAGACGAGCGCAGCTCCCGCGTCGACGAGCAGGCGTGCACCGTGCGAGCTCAGGGCCGCATCGAGCGCGATGGCCGTCGCGACGAGGGTCGTGACCGCCGCAGCCCGGCCGAGGGCGTCGGGCGTCGCGACTGCCTCGGCGCCTCCGAGCACGCTCCCGAGGGTCTGCGCCATCCAGCGCACCGGGCCGCCAGCCACGCGCACCGCTGCTGCCTAGGACTCGCGAAGGGGGAGCGTGGCACGCCGCGAGGCGGTCGCCGCGGCCTGCGCCCGTCGACGGAGGCGGTCGCGCAGCTCAGGGTCGTCGAGCGCGAGGATGCGAGCAGCGAGCAGGGCTGCGTTCGTAGCGTTGTCGATGCCGACGGTCGCGACGGGCACGCCCCGAGGCATCTGGACGATCGAGAGCAGCGAATCGAGGCCCTCGAGGCTTCGCAGCCGCACGGGCACCCCGATGACCGGGAGCGTCGTCGCCGAGGCGACCATGCCAGGTAGGTGCGCAGCGCCACCCGCGGCGGCGATGATGACGCGAAACCCCAGTGACGCCGCTGCGTGCGCAAAGCTGAGCATGTCGTCGGGGGTTCGATGCGCTGAGAGCACCCTCGCCTCGAACGCGACGCCGAGCTCGCTGAGGACCGTCGCTGCGTCGCTGACGACGGGCCAGTCGGATGGGGAGCCGACGACGATGGCGACGGGGACGCTCATGCGAACCGGATCTCCTCGAGTCGGTCGACGAGCTCCCCGCCCATGAGCCGCGCCGCGCGACGAGCGTGCTGGCGAGCGGTCTCGACGTCAGCGGCGAGCGCCGTCACGTGGCCCACCTTACGGCGTGGACGCGGCGTCTTGCCGTAGCGGTGGACGCGGACGTCGCTCGGCAGCTGCGAGGCCGCGGGAGCCCCGATGAGGTTGACCATGACGGCAGGGGAGATCGGTGCTGTCGAGCCGAGCGGCAGGCCAGCCACCGCGCGCAGGTGGTTTTCGAACTGCGACGTCGTCGCACCTTCGATGGTGAGGTGACCGGAGTTGTGCACGCGCGGAGCGATCTCGTTGACGACAAGCTCCCCGTCGACGACGAAGAACTCGACGGCGAGCACACCCACGAAGTCCAGCGCGACGGCGATGGAGCGAGCGGCACGGCGGGCCTGCGCGGAGAGCGCAGCGTCGAGAGGGCTGGGCCACGCGGCCTCGACGCAGATGCCCTCGAGCATTCGCAGCTCCACCGGCTCCCAGGTGACGCAGGTGCCGTCACGTCCGCGAGCTACGACGGCGGCGCACTCGGCGTCGACAGCGAGCTCGGGCTCGACGAGCCAGAGCCCCTCACGGGGTAGCTCGTCGCTCGACGATCCGATGCGCCTGAGGCCCCTGCCGTCGTAGCCACCGCGGACCGCCTTGAGGAGGTAGGGAGGCGTCGCGCGAGGCGTCTCGCCGGCGTCGCGGTCGATGAGGGTGTAGGGGACGGCGCGCAGGCCAAGCTCGTCGCAGAGGCGTCGCTGGTAGAGCTTGTTCGACCCGATGACCATCGCCTCTGCGCGAGGGGCGAGGTCGACCCCGGCAGCTTCGAGGTCACGCAACGTCCTCTCGTCGACGAGCTCGTGTTCGAACGTCACGACGTCGACGCTCTGGCCAAAGTCGTAGAGCTCGGCGAAGCGAAGCGGACCCTCGACGACGTGAGCCGCCCACCCACGAACGCCTTCCTCCCCAGGTCGCACGTAGAACACGACGTGCAGGTCGAGGGCGAGGGCTGCCTCAAAGAGCATGCGTGCGAGCTGACCCCCGCCTACCACTCCGACGGTGAGTCCCACGGTGCCCCCTCGCGCTCGTGGCTTTCGGCTGGCGAGCTTTGCGGCGGCTAGCCTAGCGTTCGAGAGGCGTCGCGGGCGCCCAGAGTGTGGGGAGGGCGAGGTGGAGCTCGTTGCGATGGCCATGGGCATCGTACCTGCGCACGGTCTGCTCGGCTACCTTACCGAGGACTGGACGATCGACTGGGTCGGCCTCGTCGTCGCGGGGGTGCCCATCGCCCTGTACTGGCGCGGTCACATCCAGCTCATGCGGGCGCTCCCGGAGGGAGCGGAGCGAGCTGGCTACGAGCGACGCTCGGCTCTCATGGTAGGCGCGATGCTCGCGCTCGTGGTCGGCCTCCTCTCGCCGATCGCCTCGTGGTCGATGGTCTACCAGTGGGTTCACATGATCTGGCACCTCGACCTCATGATCGTCGCGCCGCCGCTGTTCGTGCTCGCAGACCCCTGGGGGGAGATCGTACGGGGGGTGCCGGCTGGGATCCGCTCGGCTGTGCGCCGGTGGTGGCAGGGGCTCGCTCGCAGTCGGCCGCTCGCTCGGGCTTGGCGCGTCGCCTCGTCCCCGTGGAGCGCCGTCGTCGCGTTCGACGCGGCGATGTGGGTGTGGCACCTGCCGGCGCCGTTCGACTGGGCGATGGCGTCGTCAGGCCGGATGGAGCTCATGATGTTGAGCTTCCTGCTGACCGGCGTGTGGATGTGGTACGTCGCCGTTGACCCGAACCCTCACCGACACCACGAGTCGCCCATCGTGCGCTTTGCTCACATGGTCATCGTCTCGATGTCGTGCATGATCCTCGCGATCGTCCTCGGGCTGTCGCAAGAGCCCTGGTACGCCGCCTACGCCGTCTGGATGGGCAAGCTGCGCACCTTGTCGCTCGAGGCTGATCAGCAGATCGCGGCGGGCATCCTCTGGGTCTTTGGGGCGGTGCCGTGGTTCATCGCCGGCGTCGTGACGTTGCGTGACTTCTTGACGGACGAGCAGCGCGGCATGGTCGACGCCGTGACGGCGTTTCGGAACTTCACGCTCCGCAAGGTGCGCCGGCCTCAGGCGCTCGACGCTCGGCAGGCCGCTGGGCGCTGACTCGCAAGTTAGAAACGCAGCGCAGACAAGGCGGGCACGGCACCCTGGCTCGCAGCGAGCGCTTCGAGCCACGCCGCGTGCGTCGTCGTGGGCGCGTGCGTGCCCGGGTGCACGCGTCGCCCTCGAGGGAGTTCCTGCCGTGAGAGCCCGAGCGCGAGCCGAGCAGCCCCGAGCGTCGTCGCCTCGGGCGACGACGAGAGCTCGATGCTCTCGTCGAGGAGGGTTGCGAGCAGACCCGCGACGACAGGGTTGTGACCGGCTCGTCCGTCGAGGCCGACCTCGCGGCTCACGTGCGCACCGGTCACGGCACGACACGCAGACCACAGTGCGTCAAGCAGGGTCGCACCGACGTGAGCGAGGCCCTCGAGGACGCCTGCCGCGATCTCTGCTCTTCCGGTCGTCGAGCGGATGTTTCGGATGACGCCGCGTGCCCCGAAGTCCCACAGCGGCGCGCCAGCTCCCGAGAGCGTCGGTACGACGGTTGGGACGGCTCCTGACGCGCGACGGGCGAGGTGCTCCGTCGCGTCGGCGTCGCCGACGATGCCGAGGTCGCCAAGCCAGCGCACGGTGGTGCCGGCGCTCGGCCAGAACGCCTCGAGGCCAAAGGCGCTGCGGTCGTGGTCGACGAGGACGACTGGGAACGTGCCCTCGGGCCCGCGCCGCTCCACCGGAGGCGTGGACAGGCCGAGCCAGGCGTCGGCGACCGCCGAGGTGCCGATGGTGAGCTTGGTCGTCGCGCGGTGCCCCGCGTGCGCGGCCTGCTGGTCGCCGATGACCACGAGCACCGGCACGTCGCGACCTCCGAGGGCGACGTGAGCCCGCGGACCGATCGACGGCAGAATCGGCACGAGGCGAGCCTCGTCGAGGCCGAAGATGCGGAGCCGTTCTGGGTCCCAGGCAGTCGCGGTCGCGTCGGTGAGCCCGGTCACGGCGGCGTTGGTCGGATCGGTCGAGGCCTCGCCTTCGCGCGTCAGGGCGCAGAGGAGCCAGGCGTCGATCGTGCCGACGTGGGCGGCCGAGGTGACGTTGGCTGCCGTGAGGAGGGCCTCGAACTTCGTGGCCGACTCGCTCGGGGACGTTGGGATACCCGCAGCGTTGAGCGCGAGGCAGCGTGCAGCGGTCCGGGCGTCGTCCCAGCCGATGCCCGGGGCGAGCGCGCGCCGCTCGTTGCGGTCGAAGAGCACAGCGCTCGCCCGCTGGTTCGTGATCGCGACACCGTCGACGCGCGTGTCGGCCGCGACCGCCTCGAGCAGCTCTCGGGCGCGTCGGGCGAGCTCGTCAGGGTCGAAGGTGGACTCGCCCGGACGACTCGCGAGGTACGGCGTCGGAGTCTGGTGGACAGCACGGATGCGCAGGGTCTCGTCAACGAGGCTCGCGCGGAGCGAGCTCGTGCCAGCGTCGAGCACGGCGATCTGCACAGCCACACCGTAGCCGGACAGGCGTGGCAGTGATCCTGTTGACACTGACTGTCGACTACTATTCGTGTGCGGTGAGGTCCCCCGACGAGCTGACAGCTCTCTTCCGGGCAACCGGACGAAAGGTGACGCCGCAGCGGCGGCGCATCTTCGAGCTGCTCGCGCAGGACACCACCCACCCGAGTGCGGAGCACGTCTACCGACGTCTCGCGAGCGAGATGGCGACGGTGTCGCGAAAGACGGTCTACCAGACGCTGTGGGAGCTCGCGGCGCTCGGGGAACTAGCGGCGATCGACGTGGGTCAACGAGCGTTGCGCTTCGATCCCACCGTCGACGTCGAGCACCACCACCTGGTGTGCGCGCAGTGTGAGCGGGTCGTCGACGTGACGGTCGCGTTGCCTCCGAGCCTGCAGCCGGGGGCTGAGCTGGAAGGGTTCGTGGTCGAGCGGGCCCAGGTTGTGGTGCGAGGGCTCTGCTCGGCGTGTCGGGCCGAGCAGGAGGTGCGGGAGCGCGCCTAGCGTGCGCTCGCACCGGCAGCACCGAGTGGTCTTCGTGATCGTCGAAGGGAGACGAGATGGCGCAGTTGAAGGACTCAAAGACGGCTCAGAACCTCAAGGTTGCCTTCGCTGGCGAGAGCCAGGCCAATAGGCGCTACCTCTACTTTGCGCAGAAGGCGGACGTCGAGGGTTACCCCGACGTCGCGGCGCTGTTTCGCTCGGTCGCAGAGGGCGAGACCGGGCACGCCTTCGGTCACTTTGACTACCTTGCTGAGGTCGGAGATCCGGTCACGGACATGCCGGTAGGCCCGACGGAGGCGAACCTGCGCTCGGCGATCGAGGGCGAAACCTACGAGTACACCGAGATGTACCCAGGGTTCGCACGGACCGCCCGCGACGAGGGGTTCGATGAGATCGCGGAGTGGTTCGAGACGCTCGCCCGCGCGGAGAAGAGCCACGCGGGGCGGTTCCAAAAGGGACTCGACGCACTCGCGTAGCGGTGCGGAACCGGATGGGGGGCGAGCCCTGCAGGGCTCGACCCCCGTCGGCTCAACGAGCCACACGTACTGTCGGCCACACGAGGGTGTGCGAAGGAGACGACGCGAGGTGAGCACGGTCTACGATCCCCTCGACTCTCGATACCTCGACGACGCTGACCTCGCCGAGGAGCTCGATCGGGTCTTTGACCTCTGCCAAGGGTGCCGCATGTGTCTGAGCTACTGCGACGCCTTCCCGCGTCTCTTCGATGCGGTCGATCGCCACGACGGGGACGCGCGGCAGCTCGATGCCACGGAGCGCGCTCAGGTGATCGACGCGTGCTTCCAGTGCAAGCTGTGCGCGGTGCGGTGTCCCTACGTGCCGCCGCACGAGTGGGCGCTCGACTTCCCTCGCCTCATGGCGCGCGCGCAGGCGACGGCTCGGCGACACGAGCCGCGCGTGTCACGTCGCCGGCTCGAAGACGCTGCGCTCGCGTCGATGGATCAGACCGGGCCGATCGGCTCTGCGCTGGCTCCCATCGTGAACCGTGCCCTCGAGCCGGGCAGCCGCCTGCGGCGCCTCGGCGAACGCTCCGTCGGCATCGCCGCGGGTCGTCGGCTGCCGTCGTACGCGCGCGAGCGGTTCTCTCGCTGGTTTGCGCGCCACCGCGCGACGGCTCCTGCCGAGGGGCGTGACGGCGTCGTCCTCATGGCGACGTGCTTCGTGGAGTACATGGCTCCACGCATCGGCGTGGCCTCGGTTCGCGTCCTCGAGAGCCACGGCTGTCGCGTCGATGTTCCGCAACGCCAGCTGTGCTGCGGAGCTCCGTGGCTCCACCAAGGCAACCTCAGCCGCTTTCGCGCCCAGGCAGCTCGGGTCGTCGACGAGCTCGTCGGGTGGCTCGACCGCGGCGCGACCGCCGTCGTGGTGACCCAGCCGACCTGTGGCTACGTCATGCGCCACGACTACGCGGCGTACCTTGGCTCTGAGGAGGCTCGTCGCGTGAGCGCCGCGGTCCGCGACGTCAGCGAGTTCGTGGTAGAGCGCGCGCGGAGCGGCGTGCCCTTACCGTCGCCGGCCCGCGAGCCAGGAACGGTGACCTACCACGTCGCGTGCCCCACCCAGGCCCAAGGCGCTGGTCTGCGAGGTCGAGATCTGCTCCGTCTGCTCGGCGCGAGCGTCCGCGTCGTCGACCGGTGCGCTGGCATCGACGGTACGTGGGGCTGGCGGGTGGAGCACCAGGCGACGAGCGTCCGCTACGCCAAGCGCGTCGCTGACGCGGTCCTCGGAGCCGCCTCGGACGTGGTCGTTGGAGACTGTCACCTTGCGAACACAGTCATCGACGAGCAGCTTGGCATCGCTGTTGGCCATCCGATCGAGCTGGCGGCGGCGCTGCTTGGCCTCGAAGGAGAGGAGGACGTGCAGTGAGTCGACGTCTCGAGCTCGCAGACATCCTCGACCTGCGAGCCTACGAACGGGTTCGCGACGAGCAGCGCCGCCGCCGCACCG
>SIRY01000206.1 GCA_004366215.1 Actinomycetota bacterium
GAGTTGCTGGCGAGATGTCCCGCGGTCACAGAGCCAGCGACGTGATCGCGGTGAGTGCCCTGTGATGACAGTGGCTACGGTCTCGGGGCACTGCTCGACCGACCACCGTCGCTGCTACGCAGCGAGTGCGAGCTCAGGCTCGGCGTTTGTTGGTGTACCGGGTGTTTGACGTGCATCCGGCAAGCACGGCTCGCTTCTCCCACCTTGTCAACCGAAGTCGAATCCGTTACGCCCCCTTCGTCTCGTGGATGGCCTCAAGCATAGCGACCGGCCCGGTTGGGTCGGTACTGAGAACGCAGGCGTTCGATCTCCCGAGCCGCATCGCGCGCCGCGAGGGCGTGGCGCTTGTCGTAGAGCGTGCGTCCTCGCGCCAGCGCGAGCTCGACCTTGACGAGGCCGTCTCGGAAGTAGAGCGAGAGCGGTACGAGCGTCAAGCGTTCCTGCTCGAGCCGACCCTGGAGCCGAGCGATCTCGTCTCGATGCATGAGGAGCTTGCGTGGTCGATCAGGGGCGTGAGCTCCGAACCCAGCCGCGTGGCGGTAGGGCCCGATCACCGCTTGGAGCAGGTAGAGGTCGCCGTCGCGGACTCGGGCGTACGCGTCACGGAGCTGCAGGTGGCCCTCGCGAAGCGCCTTGACCTCACTGCCTTGGAGGACGATGCCGGCTTCGTAGGTGTCGAGGATGTCGTAGTCGTGACGAGCGCGGCGGTTCTGAGCGATGAGCCGTACCCGCTCGCCTGCGCTCGAGGGGGCCCGCGAAGCGGTGCGTCGCTTGGGCATGCTCCTCCTCCCCGGGTGGGGAGTGTAGTCGCACGCTCGCTCTGAGGTCGTGGGCCTGATTCGCCGCAGGGTAGCGTAGAGCGCGTGGTGCGCGTTCGGCCCGGAGTCATCGAGACGATCGCGGCGCACTGCTTGCGCTCCTACCCGCTTGAGGCGTGCGGCCTCGTACTCGGCCCGGGCGAGGCGCTCATCGAGGCGTTCCCAGGACGCAACGAGGCACAGTCGGCGCGGGTGTTTACCATGGCACCTGCTGACGTGCTCGCTGCCGAGCGTCGGGCCGAAGCGCTCGGACTCAGCGTCGTCGGCGTGTTCCACTCGCACACCCACTCGGAGGCCTACCCCTCACCGACCGACGTGCGTCAAGCCGTCGATCCGCGCTGGGTCTACATCGTCGTGTCTCTCGCACGCACCCTCGTCGAGCTGCGCGCGTTCCGCATCGATCGGGGTCGCGTGTGGGAGCTCGAGCTCATCGAGGAGCGCGCGTGAGCACCGTCGACGCGCCGATCGGCGTCTTTGACTCAGGCTTCGGTGGGCTCAACATCCTCGCAGCGTTGCGAGACCTGCTCCGCTACGAGGACCTCGTCTACTTCGGTGATTCGGCGCGCACACCCTACGGTTCGCGACCCCGCACCGAGGTCGTGCGCTTCTCGCTCGAGGTCGCGCACTGGCTGGTGCAGGTGGCCGGGGTCAAAGCGATCGTCGTCGGATGCAACACCGCGTCCTCAGTCGCGCTCGACGAGCTTCGGCGCGCCGTGCCGGTGCCTGTCATCGGGGTGGTAGCAGCCGGGGCGCGAGCAGCGCGAGAGGCGGCGCGAGGCGCCCGCGTCGGGGTGATCGGTACCGAGCGAACCATCGCCTCGGGCGCCTACCAGCGTGCGCTCGGGGGTGAGGCTGGTCCGGCGATCGCGTGCCCGGGCCTCGTCGAGCTCGTCGAGGCCGGAGAGCTCGACGGACCGCGCGTGCGCACCCTCCTTGGGGCCTACCTCACGCCGATCGCCGACTCGCAGGTGGACGTCCTGCTGCTCGGATGCACGCACTACCCGTACCTGGCGCGGGCCATCCGAGCTGTGCTCGGCCCCGACGTCCTGCTCGTCTCGCCAGCCGAGGAGGCAGCGTTTGAGGTTCGCGCCTCGCTCGAGGCCGCTGGCCTCGCGCGTCGAGGCCGCGAGGGCCAGGTGCGGTTCGTCTGCAGCGGCGACCCGGCGGTCTTCCAGCGGATCGGCGAGCGGCTCTATCCTGAGCCGATCGGCATCGTCGAGCAGGTTCCACCGGCCGCGCTCGCGCGGTGCATCGAGGCGACCATCGACGGTACAGGCGTCGCAAGGAGGGAGAGGGTGTGGAGCGACGTCCCCTAGGGCGAGGTGCCGCGGACCTGCGCCCCGTTCAGGTTGAGTTTGACTTCGTCGACGCCCCCCTTGCCTCGGTCCTGATCAGCATGGGGCGCACGAAGGTGCTCTGCACGGTCTCGTACGAGGAGCGGCTACCGCCGTGGCTGCGAGGCCAGGGACGTGGTTGGGTCACGGCGGAGTACGCCCTCCTGCCAGGCGCTACGTCGGTCCGAGCTTCGCGTGAGGCGGTCACAGGGCGCCAGAAAGGCAGGACCGTCGAGATCCAACGCCTCATTGGACGGTCGCTGCGGAGCGTCGTCGACCTCGCGAGGCTCGGTGAGGTGCAGCTGACCGTGGACTGTGATGTCTTGCAGGCCGACGGTGGTACGCGCACAGCTGCGATCACCGGTGGGTTCCTCGCGCTCGAGCGGGCCCTCGAACGGCTGGAGGAGGATGGCGTCGTGCAGCCCGCGGCGCTGCTCGGTCGCCTCGCCGCGGTCTCGGTCGGGATCGTCGACGGTGAGGTGCTCCTCGACCTCGACTACGAGGAGGACGCGCGCGCGGCGGTTGACATGAACGTCGTGATGACCGATGCAGGACGCTACGTCGAGGTGCAGGGGACGGCCGAGGGGGCGCCCTTCTCCAAGACCCACCTCGTCGAGCTCCTGCGCTTGGCAGAGCAGGGAATCGACGCGCTCTTGGCGGTTGGTCAGGCGGACCGGTGATGCGGATCGGCTTTGCGACCTCGAACCCTCACAAGCTCGCTGAGGTGCGACGCCTCCTCGCCGGGTTCGACGTGGTGGCGCTCGACGTGGGCGCTGTCGACGAGACGGGGGAGACCTTTGCGGAGAACGCCTGCATCAAGGCCCGAGCGGCGCGCGGGCGCGCCCCGGTGGTCGTCGCCGAAGACTCAGGACTCGAGGTCGATGGCCTCAGGGGGGCGCCAGGGGTCTACTCGGCTCGCTACGCCGCGACCGACGCCGGCCGCATCGATCGCGTGCTGCGTGAGCTCGCTGGCGGCGCGAGCCGTCGAGCCCGCTTCGTGGCAGCCGTGTGCGCGCTACGAGGTGACGGAGAGCCGCGTGTCTTCGAGGGCGTCGTCGAGGGCGTCATCGCTCCGGAGCCACGGGGCGACGCGGGTTTTGGCTACGACCCGATCTTCATCCCCCTCGAGGGAGATGGACGTACGTTTGCAGAGCTCGGTGCCGAGAAGGACCGCTTCTCGCACCGAGCGCGCGCGTTCGCCAAGCTCGCAACCTGGCTGACGACGACCACGAGCTCTGCCTGAGTGTGCGGGCGGGGAGACTCGAACTCCCACGTCTTGCGACACGAGGACCTAAACCTCGCGCGGCTACCAATTTCGCCACGCCCGCTCGATGCCCTTCTGCCAGGCGGGTCAGTCCCTGCCGCTAGCCTAGCGAGCATGGCACTACCTCCCCTTGCTGAGGGCTCCGTGCGTGACCTTGCCGATGCGAGTGGCGTCGAGACCGGCGGTGACGTCTTTCAGCGGCTGTTGCGTGAGCGCATCGTCTTTCTCGGTACCGAGGTGAACCAGGCTTCGGCGAACCAGATCTGTGCACAGCTGCTCCTCCTCGCGGCTGAGGATCCTGAGCGAGACATCTCCTTCATCATCAACTCTCCGGGTGGGTCGATCTACGATGGCCTCGCGATCTACGACACGATGCAGTACGTGAGCTGCGACGTGTCGACGATCGCGATCGGCATGGCGGCCTCCATGGGTCAGTTTCTGCTGTGTGCCGGGACG
>SIRY01000207.1 GCA_004366215.1 Actinomycetota bacterium
CGCACGTCTGGGTCAGCGTGCTCAGCGGGCGCCCGACCCTGGGGTTGGAAGATCGCGCCGTTGACTCCGAGTAGGTCCCGTCGCTCCATGCCAGCCTTGCGAGGCACCGAGCCGATGAGGAGTGCCCACTCGACGCCGTCGAAGCCACGAGCTAGGTCAGTGGTCAGCTCGAGCCGTTTGCGGAGGGGAAACGCGCAGTCATCGAGCTCCATGGCGACGCCCTCGAGGGCTGGCATCGCCGGCTCGATCTCAATCAGCGAGAGCTCGACAGGGGTACTCGGTCCGAACACGTCACCAGCAGCGAGCCGGAACAGCAGGGAGTACGCGATCTGTCCGGCTGCGCCAGTGACCGCGACGCGAACCGCTCGAGTCATGACCGTGCCTCCTCTCCGTGGCGCTCGGGAGCGAGCGCAAGCGTAATCCTCTCTGCAACCGCGTGGCCGAACTCACTCGTCGAGACCTTCGTCGAGCCAGGTCGAAGCCGCGCGAAGTCGTAGGTCACGATCCCCTCCTCGATCGTCCGCTCGAGCGCGTCGACGATCGCCTGGGCGACGTCGTTCCACCCGAGGTACTCGAACATGAGCACGCCAGACAAGAGCACCGAGCCGGGGTTGACCATGTCCTTGCCTGCGTACTTCGGCGCGGTACCGTGCGTCGCCTCGAAGATACCGTGCCCGCTCTCGTAGTTGATGTTGCCGCCAGGGGCGATGCCGATGCCACCCACCTGGGCGGCGAGCGCGTCCGAGAGGTAGTCGCCGTTGAGGTTGGTCGTGGCGATGACGTCGAAGTCCTCGGGGCGCGTGAGGACCTGCTGGAGAGCGTTGTCGGCGATCACGTCCTTGACGAGGAGCTTCTCGCCAGGCTCGCCACCGCAGTCGTCCCAAGCCACGGCCACCTCAGCGAACTCCTCACGCACGAGTTCGTAGCCCCACCGCCGAAACGCTCCTTCGGTGTACTTCTGAATGTTGCCCTTGTGGACGAGGGTGACGCTGCGACGCCCTCTCGCGAGCGCGTAGCGTAGTGCGGCACGAACGAGCCGCTTCGAGCCCGTCTCAGAGATCGGCTTGATGCCGATGCCCGCATCGTCGCGAACGTCCCACCCGAAGCGGTCGCGCAGCAGCTCCCGCAGTGCTCGCGCTTCCTCGGAGCCCGCCTCGACCTCGAGTCCGGCGTAGACGTCCTCGGTGTTCTCGCGGAAGATCACCATGTCGACTCGTTCTGGGTGGCACACCGGCGAGGGAACGCCACGGAACCACCGCACCGGTCGGAGGCACACGTAGAGGTCGAGCAACTGGCGCAGCGCCACGTTGAGCGAGCGGATGCCGCCACCGACCGGCGTCGTCAAGGGGCCCTTGATGCCCACGAGGAGTGACCGAAACTGCTCGAGGGTCTCCTCGGGCAGCCACGACCCGGTCTCACGGAACGCCTTCTCGCCTGCGAGCACCTCGACCCACTCGACGTGGCGGCCCGATGCCGCGACGGCGGTGTCAAAGACGCGCTGCGCCGCTGGCCAGATGTCGACGCCCGTGCCGTCCCCTTCGATGTACGGGATGACGACGTCATCTGGGACGATGAGCTCGTGGTTCGGTCCCATGCGAACCGGGGATGCAGCCATGGGCACATCCTACCCCTGGCCTCTCACGAGCCAAAGTCACCCCGCCAGTCATCGGCGGGGCTCCTGCGCCTCGAGGCGCTCGGCCCACCGGTCGGGGGCTGCGAGCTCATCGTGCGTAGGGAACGCGTCCGCGTCGCGCAGCGCGCGCGCGACGAGCTCTGGGGCGTCGTCACGCTGGCTGAGCGCCACCGCGAAACGCTCTGCCGTGGCGGTGATCGCGGCGACGTCCATGCCGAAGAGTTCTGCGAGAGCGACGACAGCACTGCGATGCTCTCGGAGATCCGTGAGCCCCTTGATCCAGGCCCCGTGCCCAAAGAGGCGCGGGCGCAGCTGCTCGAGAGCTGCGAGTGACACGCCGACGACGAACGCCGCCGTCGTCTGAAGCTCGCGACGGTTGGCTCGCTGGGCCTCGCTCTCGTCGCGGTTCAACCATTCGGCCACGCCAAGACCGAAGAGCTCGCCCGGTCTCTCAGCACCGAGCTCACTCCACCGCCCACGCAGGTGCTCGCTGAGCGCGTCCACGTCAGCCCGCAGGTCGAGCAGGAACAGACGCAGCTCCACGTCGAGCCGATCAACGACGACGGGGTTCGCAAGCAGCGCACCTCGAAGCACGTCGTCGAAGGCGAGCCACAGACCGAGCTCCTCGACGCTGACGCCAAGCTCGCTGGCGACCTGCCGTACCGCAGCCGCCGCGAGCGTCGCACCAGCACGCTGCGCACGCGGCACGACGAGCTCGCAGCGGATGAGGCACGAGCTCGAGTAGTGCCCGAGCAGTGAGCCGAGCTGCGCGTTCACGACGAGCGGGCCGAGCCGCTCAGAGACCAGGGGGAGCATCTGCGCGACGAGCGTTCCTGACGCCTCCACCGCTCCGCCAGGCACGAACGCCGCGCCCACGCTCTGCTCGAACAGCTCGAGGTACGGTCCGAGCTCGCTGACGAGCTCCGCGTACACGTCGCTCGGATGCTGCGCCCGCACGAGTGGCGACGGGTCCGGGACTACCTGTGCAGCGATGCTCGACTCGGGAAGGTAGCGAGCAACGACGAGGCCAAGGTCTTCGAGCGGAGCCCGCTCGGTCGCGCTGAGCGAGGGCGTAGCCCCGAGCGCCACACGGGCCAGCTGGTCGCGGACCCGTGAGGGATCGGCGCCCTCAGCGCTCATGGCACGGACGAGGTCGTTGAGGAGAAACTCGAATGGGTTGACTGGTTCTTCATCGCTCGCCATGGCCCCTCCCGACACCGGCCGTCGAGCCACGACGTCGCCGGCTCCGATCAGCTTAGTCAGCCAGGCCCTGCAGCCTCGGGGGTGTCGCTCCTAGCATCCATGCCGTGATCGCCTACCGTGAGGGTGCCGTAGCCATCACGCACGAGGGCCGTTCGCCCCTCGTAACCTGGTACCGCTGGGTTCCCCGTACCTCGGCGCTCGTCGTCGTCGAGCCGGGGGCGACCCACGACTACGCGCGGGACCTCATCGAGCTCCTCGCGGCGGCGAGCTACGACCCCGTTGGCAACGGGCGCTCCTTCCATCGAGACGTCAGCGCACCGTCGCTCGAGCTCGCGCTCGCAGAGTTGGCTCGCGTGCTCGACGCGCTGCCGGGTGTTCGCGACGTCGTCACGCACCAGAGCGCTGCGCTGCCGGCCGCACACCTGCTCGCGCGCCAGCCTGGTCGCTACCGGCTCACCATGGTCAGTCCGCGACTCGGGCCTCCCAGCGACCACCTCGATCCCTTCGCAGCGCACGAGGGCCGCTCGGGTGGCCACGAGGCCACGTGCGCCTGGATCGCTGCGTTCCCTGATCGGCTCGCCTACTGGCGCAAGACCGTCGTCCCGAACGCGCCGGTCGTCGCGTGCGCCATGGCGACCGCGCTCATCGACGCCGACGACGATGACGCCGCAGCAACCGCACGCGCCTTCGGCGCGGCCACGCTCACGCTCGGCGTCGGCGGTGCACTCGCGCGCCTCACGCCGCACGCGGCGACGCAGATCTCCCGTTACCTCACCCGGTGAAGGCTGCGCTCACGGGTGTCGGCCTCGAGGCCTTGGACCCTGCCGAGGTGAGGTCGCTGAGTGCTGGCTCAGAATCCGCGTCTACTCGCACCTCGCTGCGGGCAGTCGCCTCTAACCTAGAAGGAGGCGTCGAGCGAACGTCGTCGGCGCTCGTTCCCGTTCTGACACCCAGCGGGCAGAAGATGCGAGGAGACGTCGTGGTAGCCGGGTCGTGGGAAGCGAAGACGACCAGATCGTGGCTCCTTCTGACCTCAAGCGAGCTCGACGAGCGTGCTGCCACGGCGTTCTGTCGCCGTGACGATGTTGGGGCCGTCGTGAGCTTCCTTGGAACGGTTCGCGACCACGCTCCCGGCATCGAGGGCGTGAGGGCCCTCCACTACGAGGTCGCGCTCGAGCTCGCCGCCGCGCGACTCGAGGAGATCGCACACGAGGCCTTCGCTGAGCTTGCCGAGCTGCGCGAGCTCGTCATCCACCATCGTCTCGGGCGCGTCGAGCTCGGGCTCCCCGCGGTCATCGTCGCTGCGGGTGCCCCGCACCGCGACGTCGCATTCCGCGCGGCGCGCTACGCGATCGACGCGGTCAAGGTCGCCGTTCCCCTCGTCAAGCAGGAGATCAGCGCGACCGGCGCTCGCTGGAGTCCAGACGCCACTGCGCTCACAACCACCCCACACCTCAAGGACATGCTTGAACCATGATCGAACTGCTCTACCTCGCCATCCCTATCGCTATCGTCGTCGTCATCGCCGTGGTTTCGAGCATGCGGGAGCACCATCTGGGTGACGTTCGGCGCGAGGTGGCTACCTTCGACCACGCGCGCCGGGCGCTCGAGCGGCGTACCACGAGCAAGCTCAGTGAGCGCGGCGCTCGGGGTGCGCCCGAGTGAGCACGTTCGCGCTCGACCTCGGCTCGCGAACGACGAGGCTCGCCCGTGATAGCGACCCTCCTCTCCTCATCGACAGCGTGGCCGCCGTCGACCTCGATCGCGACCGAGTCATCGCCATCGGCGACGAGGCTCGGACCGAGGCGCTCCGTGTCGGTGCTCGAGCTTGCCTCGTCTCGGTCGTTGACCACGGCACCCCGCGCAGCGCTCGAACCCTCGAGGGCTTCCTCGCGCAAGCCCTCCGCGCGCTCGGCCTGCGCTCGTTCGGCCGAGGTACCGTCCGCATCGCGGTACCGCAGCTTGCCACCACCGTCGAACGCCGTGCCCTCGTCCGCGTGCTCGAGAACCTCGGTGCCGCCTCTGTACGCACGCTCGCGCCGTCCCTTGCGGCCTTGCGGGCCCACGACGCCGACGTCGACGCTGGGGCGTTCTGTCTCGTCGTCGGCGAGGGCTACACCGAGAGCGGCATCGCCGCGCTCGGGTCGCTGTGCGAGTCCGCCGGAGCGAAGCTCGGCCTCAGTGCGCTCCGTCAGGCGATCCGTGAGGTTCTCTGGAGCAGCTACGAGCTCGTCGTGAGCGACCACGTCGCCCACGAGATCCTCGTCGAGCTCTGCGACGTGGCACAGCCGACGGCTCCGACTCGCGCACGCGTCTGGGGCCGCCGTCGCGACGACGGATCGAGCGCCAGCGTCGTGATCGAAGCAGCCGAGCTCGTCGCCGCGATGGAGCCGACGCTGCGAGCGATCGAGTCCCTCACCCGTTCTGTCCTCCAGCGCGCGAGTGCCCAGCTCGTCGCCGATGTGGCGGAGTCAGGTCTGCTGCTCGCGGGCGGCGGAGCGCTCGTTCCGGGGCTCGCCCAGCGGCTTGCGACCGCCCTCAGACTCGACGTGAGACGTGCGCACGACCCGCTCGGATCGGTGCTCGGTGGCCTTCGTGTCGCGTCGACGCGACCTCGACACGACGCCGCGGGCGCGACCCGCTAGCACGTCTCGCCTGGAACTCCGTCACGGAGCAGGTCCCGTGCGACGCTCCGCACCGTCCGGTCGCGATCGAGGGTCGCGCGCACGAGGGCATCGTGGACTCGCGGGTCGTCGAACCCGCACAGCGCAACGAGGGCACGACGCCGAATCGCCGGCTTGTCAGAGCTCGCAGCCCCGAGTACGACGTCGAGGGTCCGACGGTCTCCGATCGCACCGAGTGCAGCGATCGCGGCTTCACGGCATCGGGCGTCGGCGTGCGTCGTCGCGACGTCCCGCAGCTCGTCGAGTGCCTCGCCCGCGCTGAGCTCGCCGAGGACCCAGCACGCGGCTTCGACCACGAGCGGCTCAGCGTCGCTGAGTAGACGTCGAGCACGATCCACTCCGACAGCTTGCGGCGCTGCGCCCCACAACGCCGCGAGCCGGACCTCGGCGTCGAGGTGGCGGAGCAGCTGGTCCAGCGTGGACTCATCGCCGGTGCGAGCGAGCGCGAGGGCTGCGGTGCGGCGCGACCGACCCTGACCACAGAGGTGCGACCAGAGCACCGCTGGTGGAGCGCCGAGGACGTCGAGTGGATCAGCTCTCACCGGCTCGAGGCTACTCGCCGAGGGCGACCTCGGGCTCCTCGCTCGCACCGCCGAGCGACGCGAGCAGCCGCTCGCTCGCCTGGACCGCTGCAGACTCGTCGCCGACAGGAACGAGCTTGACGAGCACACCGTAGGCAGCGGCTGTGACGACGAGTCCGACGATCCAGGACACGTCGACACCGCCAAGCGCACGAGCGACCGGTCCGGTCCAGCTCACGGGACCGAGCTGAGGCAGGACCATGAAGGGTACCTCGGCGAGGAAGCCAACCGCGTAGGCGAGGAGGCCCCGGACGCTCCAGGCACCGTAGATACCGGCCGGCGAGAAGAGGTCACGGATGGCGTAGTGACCCCGCCGAACGAGGAAGAAGTCCACGAGGTTCGTCGCGGTCCAGGGCACGAGGAGGTAGAGCATGAGCGTGAGCGCCGTCCCGACGGTAGCGACGGCCCCCTGTGTGATCGTCTCACCGATGAGGAACCACACCACCGTGAGCACAAGAATCGTGCCGACACGCCAGCGCCGGCTCGGCTTGATCGCACGGATGCTGTCGATGCCGGTCAGCAGCGTCAGCGACCCTCCGTAGGCATTCATACCCATCGTCGCGACGAGCGCGGCCGCCGAGAGAAAGGCCGTCAGCGAACCGAGCCCCCCCACCACGCCGTTACCGGCCGCGCGCAGCGCGCTCAGACCATCGGTCGCGTTGAGGTGCACCGCGAGCCACGCACCGAGCGCGATCAGCCAGATCGCGCTGAGCGACGCGCCGAGGAAGACCGAGGCGAAGGAGTCGGTCCACTGCTCGTCGGTGACGCCGGTGACCGGGCCCACCGGCGGGCCACCGACCGAGATC
>SIRY01000208.1 GCA_004366215.1 Actinomycetota bacterium
CGCACCGAGCGAACACGTTGGCGTCGTGCTCGAGCACGGTGCCCACAGCGAAAGGAGGCACCGTCCATGCGCATCATCGTCTACGGAGCCGACGGCTACATCGGCTGGCCGATGGCGCTGCACCTTGCTGCCCAAGGCCACGAGGTCCTCGCCATCGACAACGGTGCGCGGCGTCGCTGGGACCTCGAAGGTGGCACCCGCCCGCTCAACGAGATCGCCTCGTTCGAAGAGCGCGTCGCGACCTGGAACCAGCTCGGCAAAGGTGCGCCGATCGAGCTCGCGACCGGGGACATCTGCGACTTCGAGTTCGTCCTCGAGACCATGCGCGCCCACGACCCTGAGGCGCTCGTGCACTTTGGAGAGCAGCGCTCAGCTCCCTTCTCCATGATCTCCCGCGACCACGCGGTGCGCACCCAGGTCAACAACATCGTGGGCAACCTCAACATCCTCTTCGCCATGCGCGAGCACAACCCCGAGATCCACCTCGTCAAGCTCGGCTCCATGGGTGAGTACGGCACCCCCAACATCGACATCGAGGAGGGCTTCCTCACCATCACCCACAACGGCCGCACCGACACCCTGCCCTACCCCAAGCTGCCCCACAGCTTCTACCACCTCTCGAAGGTGGCCGACTCCTACAACATCCACTTCACGACGAGGGTCTGGAACTTCCGCGCCACCGACCTCAACCAGGGTGTCGTCTACGGCGTCGCCACCGACGAGACCGTCCTTGACCCTCGCCTCGCGACTCGCTTCGACTACGACTCGGTCTGGGGCACCGCGCTCAACCGCTTCGTCATCCAAGGCGCCCTCGGCTACCCCATCACCGTCTACGGCAAGGGCGGCCAGACCCGCGGCTACCTCGACATCCGCGACACGATGGCCTGCATCTCCCTCGCCCTCGCCAACCCACCCCAGCCCGGCACCTACCGTGTCTTCAACCAGTTCACCGAGCAGTTCAGCCTCAACGAGCTCGCCGAGACCGTCGCTGGCGTCCTCAGGCGGCGAGGCATGACCCCTGAGATCCGTCACCTGCCCAACCCCCGCGTCGAGAAGGAAGAGCACTACTACAACGCTCGTCACTCTGCGCTCATCGACCTCGGCCTCGTGCCGCACTACCTCGCCGACACCCTCATCGAGTCGTTGGTCGACTTCGTCCAGGCCAACGCCGCCAACGTCGACCCAGAGCTCCTCGAGACCCCGACGGTGACCTGGCGCGAGGGGGCGAACGAGGTCTGGTACCGCCACGCGGACCTCGAGCGTGCAGCCGAGCACCGTCGCAAGGAGGAGCTCGCCACGCTCGAGCGCGAGCTCGGCTGAACTCTGCTCGCGCTCTGCGCCCTCCTCTGCTACGCTAGGTGTTCGTGGCGTGCATCGATGCCACGGTACGTAGTGGAGGTTCGCCATGTGGCGACGCCGGGTCGTAGGAGCCTGCGTTGGCTGCATCGGGCTCGTCGCGCTCGCTGGTGGCGTCGCGGGCGCACTCGGCGCCTTCGACCCATCGCTGCCCCCTCTGCACCAGTTTGGTCTCAGCCCCGTTGCTCGAGCGCACCTCGTGCGGCGCGAGGCAGTGGGAGCGGTCGGAGTAGTCGCGCCATTCGTCCCGGTGTCGCTCTCGATCCCGGCGCTCGGGCTGCACCGGGTGCGGGTGATCGCCGAGGGCGACCCGGCTGGGACGCTCACGATCCCTCCGATCCAAGATGGGGTGGCCTGGTGGGATGGGGGTGCGCAGGCGGGCGCACCTTCCGGCACGACCCTGATCGCCGGTCACGTCGACTGGGTAGGGTTCGGCAACGGACCGCTTGAGCGCATCTGGTACCTACGTCCAGGTACGGTTGCGGTTCTCTACGGGGCGGCTGGTCAGAGCCTTCGCTACGTCGCCGTGTCGCTGCGGAGCTACCTCAAGAGCTCGTACGCGCGACAAGCGCCCGCGATCACCCCTGAACGTGGTCCGAACCAACTCGTCATGGTCACCTGCGGCGGAACGTTCTCCCCGTTGCAGCACCAGTGGAACTCAGACGTGGTGGCGACGTTTCTACCGCTCGCCTGAGAGAGGTAGCGTGCGCTACGCGCGGGCGTAGCGTGCGCCTCGCCGCTTGCCGAGCATCGTGATCGCACCGCTGCTGCGCAGCTCGTGAAGGATCGTGCCGAGCGCGGCCGGGTCGGCTCCGAGTGCCACCGCAATCTCGCTGCGGCTCATAGGGGAGGTGGCGCGTCCGAGGAGGTCGAGCACGCGGTCGCGCAGCGTCTCGTGCTGCGCCGCCTCGCGGCGGTGCCGCTGGACGGGAGCGCTCGCCGGGGGCTGTCGTGTGGCGGCGAGATGGGCTGCTCGCGTGAGCTCATCGAGGTCGATGATGTGAGCGTCGGGGGCGCTGAGGTAGCGCTCGCGGTGCGCCGTTAGCACGATGATCTGGAGGTCGTCGCCGAGCACACGGAGCTGGCTGACCATCCGCCGGGCTCGCGTGGCATCTGAGTAGCCGAGCACGTCGTCGAGGATCACCGGCACGACTCGTGTCAGCTGCGATGCAGCGATACGTTCGACGAGCTGCACCTGCTCGATGGTGCCGGCCGAGAGCTCGTTGAGGTGACGAGGTGTACTACCCCAGCTGCCACGGCGGATGCTCGAGAGAGCGAGAGTGTCGTCGAGGGTGACGTGTACCTCCTCGGCGAGAACTTGGCTGAGGAGGCGCTCAACGCTCGCGCGGTAGGGTTCGCTCCAGCGAGCACGCGCATCCTGATCGACGCGCTCGAGGACCTCAACGAGGTAGCGTGCTGCGTCCCACTGCTGTTGGATGCGCCTGGAGGCGTCCTTGGCTTCGGCGAGCCGCTCTGCTTCGAGGGCGAGTCGATCGGCGAGCCCACGCGCCACACCGATGGCGGAGGCGAGCTCCGAGCGCTCGAGGTTGAGGCGCTCGCGATACGCGCGAAGGCCCTCGAGCTCCCGCAGGATGCTCTCACGATCCTCGCTGAGTGTTTGGCGCCTCTCGTCCTCCTTGACGAGGGCCTCGTGCTTCTGCCGGAGCATCGTCTGCTCCGCCGCGAGCCCGGCGATCAGGCGCTCAAGGTCCTCTGGGGGTTGCGACCGGTCTCGTTGGGCGGTGACGTGTTCGAGCTCGGTCTCAAGACGCGCGACGGCGTCGCGGACCGTGGAGCTGCTTCGGTGGAGGTCCTCGTCGTAGGTCGCTTGACGCTGGATCTCCCGGCGGAGGTCTTCCTCGTCACGGTTGAGGTCCTCGAGTGCGGCTTCGATCTCCGCGAGTGGTCGAGTCGGAGCGGCGGCGAGCTGCGCGCTGAGCTCTTCAGCGTCGGCGAGCTCGGCACGGAGGGCGTCCTCGCCCTCGGGCGCGAGGCGACGAAGCTCGTCGCGGAGCTCCTTCTGCCCTTGCTGCGAGGCCTGCAGCCGGCGTCGCCGCTCTCGAGCCTCCTCGAGCGATGTGACGCGGAGCGCGCCGAGCAGCCGGTCGCGCTCGGCGGAGAGCGACACGAGGTCGGCAGCGATGCGACCGGGCTCGAAGGTGATTGAGACCTCGCCGACTTCGATCGTCCGGGGCGCTGTGACCGCCAGGGTGAGCGTCTCGCGCGGGTCAAGGTTGACCTCGACCCCGTCGAGCTGTACTGCGGTGAGCCTCCTTGGCGTGACGCTGAGACGCGGCGCATCGTCCTCAGCCACCCGGCGTCGAACCCGGATCTCTGTGTCGAGACGTTCGAGCTGGTCGAGCAGGCTCGGATCGACCGTTGGTGGCTGTGACTGCGCGAGCGCCGCGAGCTCTCGTCGCAGCGGCGCGTGCTCCTCGAGACGGCGCGCGAGCTCCTTGCGCCGCTCGAAGGCGGCTGCCCGCAACGACGCCGTGCGTGCGAGCTCACGCTCTCGCTCAAGCGCTAACCGCCGCTGCACGAGGTCAGCCGCGAGCGTACGGAGGTGCTCGAGCTGCTGTGCAGACGCTCGTTGCTGTTCGTCGAGCTCGTGGCGCTTCGCGACTGCCACCGCGAGGTCAGCACGGAGGCTGTCGATACGAATCGTCAGCGAGCGGACATCGTCGAGCTCGGCACGTAGCCTCGTCGCGGTGTCCTCGCGCCGCTCGAGCTCGAGCTCGACGCGCGTGCGTTCGCGCGGCACCTCCTCGAGTGCCTCGAGCTGCGCTGAGCGTTCGCGGAGCTGCGCCTCGAGCTCGCTCAACCGGGCTGGCAGCTGGGCGAGTTCGTCCATGACGGTGCTGAGCAGCACTTGCTTGTCGTGGATCTCCTTGGCCTCGTGCGTCATGGCTGCGACACGCTGCTCGAGCTCGAGGGCAACCCTGCTCGCTTCCCGAACGAGCGGTGTTGGCGCGCGACGCTGGGGCGTCTCGTAGCGCTGTAGCTCGCGGCGTGCTCGTTCGAGCAGGTCACTCGCGACGAGGACAGCTGCGCCACTGGAGCGGGTGAGTGCCTCGTCGAGAGCTCTGCTGACCCGCTGGCGCACGCGCTTGGGCGCGGGTGTGAGGCGCTGATCGGCGAGGAAGGCCTCGAGGAGCTCGTCATCGGTACCGCCGACGAGGCCGTCTGACTCGAGTAGCTCGGCGAAGCGCACCTCAGCAGCCTGTCCACTCGTCGAGGAGGCACCATCGACGTCCAGCTGCGCTCGTCTGCCGCGGAACCACCGCTTCGAGAGCGTGAGGCGCCGTCCGTCCTCGAGGCGCATCGTCGCGCTGAGGTCGAGCTCGCCGCTTGGTGTGCTGAGTGCGCGGACGTCGGCGCGTTCACTCGTGAAGCGCTCGCGAAGGAGAGCGCGCAGACAGGCAACGACGGTGCTCTTGCCGGTCTCGTTCGGTCCGACGATGATCGTCAAGCCCTGCGTGGGGAACTGCAACGTGACGTCTGCGAGGTGCCGGGCTCGGCTGATCGTGAACGCCTCGAGGCGCACTAGCGTTGCCCCTCTCGCGCGAGGCGCACGAGCAGCTGGAGCGCTGCGCGTGAGGTCGCAGTCGTCTCGGCCGCGAGCAGCTCGAAGGCCGTGGTAGCGGCTCCGCTGAGCCCGACGTCGGCCGGATCAGCTGCGTCGGTGAGGGGCACGACGCCGCTCGGGTCGATCCGTAGGGAGGCGAGGCTCGCTCCAGCTCGCGCGAGGCGTGCCTCGAGGTCGAGGCACTCGCTCAGCGGGAGGCTGCCATCGAGGTCGAGCTGGACGACGGTTCGCGCTGGGTCCCCAAACGATGCGAGCCACGTCTCGAGCTGGAGGATGTCGGCAGAGCTCGTGAGGTGGTGGTGACGGTGAACGAGCGACCATCGACCGATACGGATCGGTTCGAGCTGCGTGCGACCGGCGCCGTCGAGGCCGACGAGCAGGACCCAGCCAGGGTCCACCTCGTCGGGCGCGGTGGCCTCGTGCGTCCCGCTGTGGGCGGCCCGTCCGTCGAGGTAGATCGTACGGGAGTGGCGATCGCCGAGCGCGACGTAGTGGATGAGGCCGTCTCGTAGAGCCCGCTCGATGCCGTCGACGGGAAGATCCTGGTGGGTGGCGAGCGTCCCGCGGCGCTCCCACTGTCCGTGGGCGACGAGGACCCGCACCGTACTAGCTGATGCAGGTCCGTGGCGTTCGAGCGCTCGCAGAGCGCTCGCAAGGCCTCACGTGTTGGGTTCTCACCGGGGATGCGAGCGTGCCACGGCGCGCCGACGATCTCGAGCCCGGGGGCAACGGGGTACGGCGTGGAGTCGCGGAGTACCACGAGATTCTTGGGGAGCTTCACGCTCTGGGCGAGATCGGCGAGGAGGATGGCCCCTGGTTCGAGGGCGTCGTGGTTCCCCGCGACCGCGACGACGGCGACGTCGTGGCGTGCGATGACGTCGAAAGTTCTCGTCACCTGCTCGAGCGAGAGCAGGTTGTCATCGAAGAGATCTCCCGCGACGACGACGCAACACGCACCACGGTCCTCTGCGACCGAAAGCAGACGATCGACACCCTCGATGCGGTCCTGGCGGTAGCGGTACCGCGCCTCCTCCGGCATCGTGAGCGCCTTGATCCCGATCTGCCAGTCGGCGGTGTGGAGGATCCGCACGGCGCTAGCCTACCAGCGAGTTCTGGGGGTTGGAGGTGCCAGCGTGCGCCGGGTTCTCGCTCGCGCCGTCGTCATCCGGCCGGTCTCACGGTCGGTGGTCGCCGGTTTGAGCTTGCTCGCGATCGCGATTCCGGAGCAGATCGCGACGGCGCACCTCATCGGCATGCCGGCGCGCGCAGGCCTCGTGAGCTTCGTGGCGGGCCCGGTGGGCGGCTCGGTGGTCTTTGCGCTCGTCGGATCCACCACGACGCTCTCATCCGGAGCGGACTCGACGATCGCCCCGATCATCGCCCAAGGGGTGGTCGCAGCACAGCTGAGTGGGGCGAGCGCCGTCGCGGGCATCGGGTTTGCAAGCCTCGTCGTTGGGGTCGCCGTCGTTGCGGCAGCGTTGGCACGAGCGTCGTGGATCGCAGACCTGCTGTCGCTACCGCTCGTCGAAGGCGTGTTCCTCGGCATCGCAGTCACCATCGCGGTCAGCCAGCTCGCGAGCGCGATGGGGCTCGTACCGCCTCACGCCTCCACGGTGCTGCAGCTCGTCGAGCTGTCGCGCGAGGTGCTGCGGGCTCATCTCCTGCCGTCGCTCATCGCGCTCGGCGTGGTCGTCGTGATCGTGGTGGGCGAGCGGCTCGCGCCTGGGGCTCCCATGCCGCTCGTCGCACTCATCGTCGCGACGATCGTCGTCGTCGCTGGCCACCTCACGCGCCGCGTGGCTGTGCTCGGGCCGACTCGCGGCGGCCTTGGAAGGCTCGGCGTCGCGATCCCACCCGGTCACGCGCTCGCCCCCCTCGTGGGCGCTGCTCTGACTGCGGCGTTCGTCGTGCTCGTCCAGACCGCAGCCACGCAGCGCTACCTCTCATCACTGACGGCGACGACGTCCTCCCTCGACCTCGATCTCGCGGGGGTTGGGCTGGGAAGTGTCGTCGCAGGCCTCGTCGGGGCGTTCGCCGTCGACGCGAGCCCTCCTCGCTCCGTGCTCGTCGCACGAGCCGGTGGGCGTTCGCAGCTCGCTGGCCTCGTCGCGGCTGGTGGCGTCGCACTCCTCGCAGCGCTCGGCATGGGGCTGCTCACAGACGCTCCGATCGCCGCATTCGCCGGGACGCTCCTCGTCGTCGCGAGCCGGCTCGTGCGACCTGATGAGTGGCGTTCGCTGTGGCAGACCTCGCGCGTCGAGGCCGTCTTGGCCGGGATCGCCGCCCTCAGCGTCGTGGCGCTCGGTGTCGAGCGAGGCGTCGTCGTCGCCGTCGGCCTCGCGCTCGCCTTTCGCCTGCGCGGGCTAGCCCGGCCAGAGGTCGTCGAGCTCGTCCAGGAGCCCGGAACCGATCACTGGATCGACCCACGGACAGCTCCCGGCCAGGCGCGTCGCGACATCCTCGTGCTCGCCGTTCGAGCGCCGCTGTGGTTCGGAGACGCTGAGGTCGTCGAGCGGCGCATCCTCGAGGTCACCTGCGAGCGACTCCACGCTCGTCACGGGGTGTCGCTCGTCGTCATCGACGCTGACGGGATCCCCGACGCCGACGTGACGGGAGCTCGCTCGATGCGAGACCTCGAGGTCACCTGCGGTCGGCTCGGGGTTCAGCTCGTCTGGGCCCGGCTCCTGCCCGGCGTCGCACGAACCTTGCTGGCGCAGGGCGTGCACTCGGCGGCCGCTGCGGCTCCAGACGTCGCGACCGCAGTGCAGCAGCGCGAGTGAGCTACCGCCAGCTCCTCGGCGAGCTCAGCCGAGCGCGTGCGTGAGGACGAGCTTGCCGCGGAGGCCTCCGCGCTCTTGGCGCCGGTACGCGTCGGCTCCCGCTTCGAGGCGTGAGGTCGCAGCGACGGGTACGCGGAGCGAGCCCGCGCGCACGAGTTCGAGGAGCCGGCCGACCCCCTCACCGTCGGGCTCGACGAGGGGTTCGAGGAGGCGAACGTCGCGCCGTTGAGCGAGTTGCCGCAGTGGGGGCGTGGCTCCGTCGGCGATCGCAAGGACGGTCCCCCCCTCCTTGGTTGCCTCGATCGCGTGCACGAGTTCGTCACCGCCGATGAGGTCGACGACGAGGTCGAACAGTGCGGGTCGGCTCGTTGGCAGCTTCGCGAGGTCGGTCGTCGTCACGACCTCACTCGCACCCCACGACTCGAGCCCTCGGCCTCCTCCAGGTCGTACCACGGCGACGCAGTGCGCCTCTCGTGCGGCGCGACGCAGTGCGCCTCTCGTGCGGCGGCGAGCTGCAGGCTGAGTCGCCCGACGGCGCCGTCTGCGCCAAGTACCGCCACCGTCGAGCTCGTCGCAGGCGGTGCGATCTCGCTGAGCGCTTGCCACGCGGTGAGTCCTGCGAGCGGTAGTGCTCCGGCCGTGACGTCGTCGACCTCATCTGGGACGGTGGCGAGCTCTCGAGCCCGGGCGACACAGAGCGTTGCGTGGCAGCCG
>SIRY01000209.1 GCA_004366215.1 Actinomycetota bacterium
CCCATGGAGGAGGTCACCGAGCTCAAGAACGGCAAGCGTGTCAAGGTCCAGCGCAAAGTCTTCCCTGGCTACGTGCTCGTACGAGCCGAGATGGACGATGAGGTGTGGGCCGCGATTCGCAACACCCCTGGCATCACGTCGTTCGTGGGTGCGGGGTCGAAGCCGGTGCCACTCAGCCGCAGAGAGGTGGAGGCGATGTTCTCGTTCTCGACCCCTGAGGAGCTGCGGCCACAGCCGGCCCGACGATCGACGCAGGCCTTTGAGGTGGGTGAGACGGTGCGTGTCAAAGAGGGTCCGCTCGCAGACTTTGTCGGCGAGGTCTCAGAGGTCAACGCAGATCAGCTCAAGCTCAAGGTGCTGTTCAACATCTTTGGCCGTGAGACCCCGGTTGAGCTGGACTTCACACAGGTCACGAAGGCCTGAGCGCGGCGGGAGCGACGAGAGTTCGGGTCGAAGAAGGTCCACGAGTCGATCGAAGGAGTCAGACGGTGGCAAGAAAGCGTGTAACCGCGGTCGTCAAGATCAACCTGCCGGCAGGTGCTGCAACCCCTGCGCCGCCCGTTGGTACCGCGCTCGGCCCCCACGGCATCCAGACCATGGAGTTCGTCAAGCAGTACAACGCTGCGACCGAGGCGCAGCGAGGACAGGTTATCCCCGTCGAGGTGACGATCTACGAGGACCGATCCTTCACGTTCGTCCTCAAGACGCCGCCGACCACCGAACTGCTCAAGCAGGCCGCAGGGGTTGAGAAGGGGTCGGCGCAGAATCGCCGCCAGGGTGCTGGCCGGGTGACGCTCGAGCAGGTGCGCGAGATCGCTCGGACGAAGATGCCGGACCTGAACGCCTACGACCTCGACGCAGCGGTGCGTCAGGTCGAGGGAACGGCGCGATCGATGGGGATCGCCGTCGTCGGACAGGAGGGCGACGAGAAGGGATCGAGAGGATGAAGCACTCAAAGACCTACCGTGAGCAGCTCAGTCAGCTTGATCGATCACGGCTCTACACACCGATCGAGGCACTCACGCTGGTTCGCCAACTGGCACGGGCTCGCTTCGACGAGACGGTCGAGCTCGCGGTGCGGCTCGGTGTCGATCCTCGTCGAGCCGACCAGGTGGTTCGAGGCACCGTGGCGCTGCCGCACGGGACTGGTCGTACGGTGCGGGTCGCGGTCTTCGCTGCTGGCGATGCAGCGCAGGAGGCACGCGAGGCAGGGGCCGACCTCGTCGGGGCAGACGACCTCGTCGAGCGTGTCCAGAACGGGCTGCTCGAGTTCGACGTCGCCATCGCCACCCCGGACCTCATGGCGCAGGTCGGACGACTCGGCCGACTACTCGGGCCCCGTGGTCTCATGCCGAACCCTCGCACCGGGACTGTCACGAACGACGTCGCACGGACGGTGCGTGAGTTCAAGGCGGGCCGTGTCGAGTTTCGCACGGATCGCGTCGGCAACGTGCACGTACCGATCGGCAAGGTGAGCTTCTCCACGCTCGCGCTCCTCGAGAACTTCCGTGCCGTCATCGACGAGCTCCAGCGCGCCAAGCCAGCGGCCGCGAAGGGCCGCTACTTCCGGAGCGTGCACGTGGCGACGACTATGTCGCCCTCGATCCCGATCGATACGAACCGACTGCGGATCGCCGACGAGGAGCTCGCCCAGCTCGGGGCGGCCTAGGGGTGTGCAGCGACTGGTAGGCTACGTTCGCCATCATCTCGGTTCGCTGTAGAGGTCCGGTGCCCGTGTGGGCTCAAATCCCGCCGAGCGGGAGCCTGATGAAGCGATCTCTCCGAATCGAGCAGGCAACTGCGAAGGAGAGTGGGTTCGATGGAGCATCCCCGACCAAGCAAGGTCGCCCTCGTGGCAGCGCTCGAGGAGCGGTTACGCGCGGCTTCGGCGATCTTTGTGACCGAGTACCGGGGTCTCAAGGTGGCGCAGCTCGAAGCGCTGCGGCGTGAGCTGCACGACGTGGACGCCGAGTTCAAGGTAGCGAAGAACACGCTCGTGCGCATCGCCGCTCAGCACGCGGGTGTGGACGCCCTCGAAGCCCTGCTCGAAGGGCCAACGGGGATCGTCTTCGCTCGTGGCGACGCAGCCGCGGCTGCCAAGCGAGTTCGTGACTTTGGGCGTGCCAACCCGGCGCTCGTGATCAAGGGCGGGTTGCTCAGTGGATCGGTGCTCGACGCTCAGGGCGTTGCCCAGCTCGCCGACCTGCCGAGTCGGGAGGTGCTGCTCGCGCAGGTCGCGGGCGTGCTCGCAGCGCCGATGTCGAACCTTGCGAGCGTGCTCGCAGCGCTCCCACGCAACCTGGCCTACGGCCTCAAGGCGCTCGCTGAGCAACGGGCGGCTTAGGCGAGAGCATCGATATCGGAGGAGGAAGTCACGTGGCAGACATTCAGGGAATTCTCGATCAGATCTCGGAGCTCACGGTGGTGGAGCTTTCAGAGCTGGTCAAGGCGTTCGAGGAGCGCTTTGGCGTGAGCGCGGCGGCGCCGGTCGCGGTCGCAGCGGTCGCAGCGGCTGGTGGCGCTGAGGCTAGCGCTCCAGTCGAGGAGGAGCAGCAAGAGTTCGACGTCGTGCTCGTCTCGGCAGGGGACAAGAAGATCCAGGTCATCAAAGAGGTGCGCGCGTTGACCAACCTGGGCCTCAAGGAGGCCAAGGACCTCGTCGACGCTGCGCCGAAGCCGGTGCTCGAGAAGGTGTCGAAGGAGGATGCGGAGAAGGCCAAGGCACAGCTCGAGGGTGCAGGCGCGACCGTCGAGCTCAAGTAGCGTGCCGGACAGCATGAGGCCCCGAGCGCTGTATGCTTGAAGGGGCCGTGCGTCTCTTCGCAATCTGTTCGTCTTGACGCTCACGGGACTTCGTGTGCCCGTGAGCGTCTTCGTGTGTGTAGGGACGCGAGTTGGTCCGCGAGTGTCAGCCATTCGAGTGCAAGGAGTGACCCTTGATCACGAGGCACCGTCCGCCAGAGCGCTTCAGCTTTGCGTCAGCTCGCAACGTCTTGCCGCTCCCAGACCTCATCGCGGTGCAGCGAGACTCCTTCCGCTGGTTCCTGAACGAGGGTCTGGCTGAGGCGTTCCGCGACATCTCTCCGATTGAGGACTACTCAGGCCAGCTTGCACTCGAGCTGGAGTACGACCCGACGGACCCGGACCTCGCACCCGTTCCGAAGTTCTCCCCGGAAGAGTGCCGGGAGAAGGACATGACCTACGCGGGACCGATCTTCGTGCGGGCGCGCTTCCTCAATCGGCAGACCTACGAGATCAAGCAGCAGCGCGTCTTCATGGGCGACTTTCCGCTCATGACCGATCGGGGCACCTTCATCATCAACGGCACGGAGCGCGTGGTCGTGAGCCAGCTCGTTCGTTCGCCGGGCGTCTTGTTCCAGCCCGGCCGGGATCAGCACACGGTCGTCACGGCGACGATCAACCCCTACCGTGGCGAGTGGCTTGAGTTCGACGTCGAAGCACGGCCTGGACGCGACATCAACGCCGGTGCACGAGTGGCCCGCAAGCGGCGCCTGAGCCTCTTTAGCGTGCTGCGAGCGGTAGGTCTCGACGACCCTGCCGACCTCGAGCGCCTCGTGGCACACTTCGACTTCCTCGAGCCGCAGTGGGCCCGAGAGGACAAGGCGCAGACGCGTGACGACGCGCTGATCGAGGTGTTTCGCCGTGTTCGTCCAGGGGAGCCGGTCAACGTCGAAGCTGCTCGGCTCTACTTCGACACCGCGTTCTTCCAGAGTCGTCGCTACGACCTGACGCGGGTGGGCCGCTACAAGCTCGACAAGCGCCTGAGTGCTGAGATCGAGCGAGTCGAGGAGATCCTTGGACATCCGCTGGATCGTCAGGCTGAGTCGCCGCTCGTGCTCTCGCGGGCCGACGTCATCGCGACCGCGAGCTACATGCTCCATCTCGTCGCAGGAGAGCCGGGCTACCGATTCGACGACCAGGATCACTTCTCGAACCGTCGGGTCCGCAGCGTCGGAGAGCTCATCCAGAACCAACTCAAGATCGGCTTGTCGAGGCTCGAGCGTCTCGTGCGTGAGCGCATGACGACCCAAGACGTCGAGGCGATCACGCCCCAGAGCCTCATCAACATCCGACCGGTGGTGGCGGCGATCAAGGAGTTCTTCTCGACGAGTCAGCTGAGCCAGTTCATGGACCAGAACAACCCGCTCTCAGGACTGGCTCACAAGCGGCGCCTCTCGGCTCTCGGTCCAGGTGGCCTCTCGCGCGAGCGGGCTGGCTTCGAGGTTCGTGACGTCCACTCGTCGCACTACGGGCGCATGTGCCCGATCGAGACGCCAGAGGGTCCCAACATCGGCCTCATCGGCGCGCTCGCGAGCTACGCGCGCCTCAACCGCTACGGCTTCATCGAGACGCCCTACCGCAAGGTCGTCAACGGCCAGGTGACAGACGAGGTCGTGTACCTCACTGCAGACGAGGAAGAGAACTACGTGATCGCGCAGGCGAACGCCAAGCTCGACGCTGAGGGTCGCTTCGTGGAGTCGAAGGTCCTCGTACGCCGGGGCCCGCAGGGAGCGGTCGTTCGCGTCGGTGCGATGGCGGTCTCCTACGGATCGACGAGCGAGGTCGAGCTCGCGACCCCGGAGGAAGTCGACCTCATGGACGTGAGCCCTGCGCAGGTCGTGTCGGTCTCGACGTCGCTCATCCCCTTCGTCGAGCACGACGACGCGAACCGAGCGCTCATGGGCGCGAACATGCAGAAGCAGGCCGTGCCGCTCCTCGCGCCCGAAGCTCCCTTCGTGGGGACGGGTGTCGAGGCACGCGCAGGCCTCGACGCCGGCGACGTGCTGGTCGCTGAGGGTTCGGGTGTCGTGAGTGCGGTCACGGGCTCCTCGATCGCGGTGACCTACGACGAGGGCGTCCTCGATGACGAGGGGCGACCGCTCGGAACGCGGCGCTACTGGCTCACCAAGTTCCAGCGCTCCAACCAGAACACGTGCTGGAACCAGCGACCGATCGTCTCGGTCGGTGACCGTGTCGAGGCGGGCGACGTGCTCGCTGATGGCCCAGCGACGATGCGCGGCGAGCTCGCGCTCGGCAAGAACCTCCTCGTCGCCTTCATGCCCTGGGAGGGCTACAACTTCGAGGACGCGATCATCATCTCCGAGCGGCTCGTCCGCGACGACGTCCTGAGCTCGCTGCACATTGAAGAGTTTGAGACCGACGCGCGCGACACGAAGCTCGGTGCCGAGGAGATCACTCGAGACATCCCGAACCTCTCCGAGGAGGCGCTCGCTGACCTCGACGATCGAGGGATCATTCGGATCGGTGCTGAGGTTGGTCCCGGGGACATCCTCGTCGGCAAGGTGACCCCGAAGGGTGAGACGGAGCTTACGCCGGAGGAGCGCCTCTTGCGGGCGATCTTTGGGGAGAAGTCGCGCGAGGTGCGTGACACCTCGCTACGGGTGCCCCACGGTGAGTACGGCAAGGTCATCGACGTCAAGGTCTTCACGCGGGAGGATGCCACCGAGTTGCCGCCAGGGGTCAACGAGCTCGTGCGCGTCTACGTGGCCCAGCACCGCAAGATCCAGGTGGGAGATAAGCTCGCAGGTCGACACGGTAACAAGGGCGTCATCTCGAAGATCCTGCCGATCGAGGACATGCCTCGGCTCGAGGATGGCACGCCGGTCGACATCATCTTGAACCCGCTCGGTGTGCCGAGCCGTATGAACATCGGGCAGGTGCTCGAAGCTCACCTCGGCTACGCGGCGCGGTGGGGGTGGGAACCTCTCGAGGGTCCGGCGGCGAAGGAGCCGATCCGCAAGACGCGGCCGACGACACTCCCAGCTCGGTGGGTCGCGAGTCCCGCTTTCGACGGTGCGCACTGGGACGAGACCGAGGAGGCAGGCGAGCTGCCGACCATTAAGCAGCTGCTCGAGCGCCTCAACCCTCAGAGCCGAGACGGCGATCGGCTCGTCGGCGCTGACGGCAAAGCCGTGCTCTACAACGGACGCACGGGTGAGCCGTACGACAACCCCGTCATGGTCGGCTACACCTACATGCTCAAGCTGGCCCACCTGGTCGACGACAAGATCCACGCCCGCTCGACCGGCCCCTACTCCATGATTACCCAGCAGCCGCTGGGCGGCAAGGCGCAGTTCGGCGGCCAGCGGTTCGGTGAGATGGAGGTCTGGGCACTCGAAGCCTACGGCGCTGCCTACGCGCTCCAGGAGTTGCTGACCATCAAGTCGGACGACGTCATCGGGCGCGTCAAGGTCTACGAGGCGATCGTCAAGGGCGAGAATATCCCGGAGCCGGGCATTCCAGAGAGCTTCAAGGTACTCATCAAGGAGATGCAGTCGCTCTGCCTCAACGTCGAGGTGCTCGCCCCGAGTGGTGAGCGCATTCAGCTCCGTGAGTTCGAGGATGAGACCTACTCCGCGGCCGAAGAGCTGGGTATCAACCTGAGCCGTCCAGAACGAGCTGACTTTGGCGACGAAGAGCGGCGCGAAGAGAGGGGACGCTAAGTGCTTGACTTGGCTCGATTTGACCAAATTCGCATCGGTCTCGCGACGGCCGACGACATTCGGTCGTGGTCGCACGGCGAGGTCAAGAAGCCCGAGACGATCAACTACCGGACGCTACGTCCGGAACGTGACGGCCTCTTCTGTGAGCGTATCTTTGGGCCGACTCGCGACTGGGAGTGTGCGTGCGGCAAGTACAAGCGGGTGCGGTTTCGGGGGATCGTCTGCGAGCGCTGCGGTGTCGAGGTCACGCGCTCCAAGGTGCGTCGTGAGCGCATGGGCCACATCGAGCTTGCGGCACCCGTCGTGCACATCTGGTACCTGCGTGGCACTCGGTCGTGGCTCGCGTACCTGCTCATGGGAAGCTCCCCGAAGGAGGAGCTCAAGGCGAAGCAGCTCGAGAAGGTGATCTACTTCGCCGCGAACATCGTCACCTGGGTGGACGAGGAGCGGCGACACCAGGACCTGCCGAACCTCGAGGTAGAGGTGGCCGAGGAGATCCGAGCGATCGAGTCGGAGCGTGACGCGGAGCTCGAGCGACGGTTCCAGGCGATGGAGGCCGAGCTCGCCGAGCTCGAAGCGGGCGGCGCGAGAGAGAGCGAGGTTCGGCAGCGGCAGCGCGCACTCGAGCGGGAGATCGCCCAGCTGCGCGATCGCTTCAGCGCTCGCATCGACCTCGTGCGGCGAGCGTTCGAGGAGTTTCGCGACCTCTACGCGCGCCAGATCGTCGACGACGAGCTGCTGTGGCGGGAACTCCGGACGCGCTACGGCTCGTACTTCGAAGGTGGCATGGGCGCAGAGGCCATCGCCGACCTGATCCGCCGCATCGACTTCGATGCGGAGCTCGCCAAGCTCCGGGAGCTCATCGATCCGGCTGAGGGTCGGCGGCCGCTGTCGGCGCAGCGTCGTCAGAAGGCCATCCGCCGTCTCCGTATCCTCGCTGCGTTCAATCAGCGCGACGAGGATGGTCGACGCACCAACGATCCGATGGCGATGATCCTCGAGGCCATCCCGGTCATCCCACCTGACCTGCGCCCGATGGTGCAGCTTGACGGTGGTCGGTTCGCGACCTCAGACCTCAACGACCTCTACCGCCGTGTCATCAACCGCAACAACCGACTCAAGCGGCTCTTGGACCTCGAAGCGCCGGACATCATCGTCAACAACGAGAAGCGCATGCTCCAAGAGGCGGTCGACGCCCTCTTCGACAACGGGCGGCGAGGTCGACCGGTCGTTGGGCCAGGGAATCGGCCACTCAAGAGCCTCTCGGACATGCTCAAGGGCAAGCAGGGGCGCTTTCGCCAGAACCTGCTTGGCAAGCGCGTCGACTACTCGGGTCGCTCCGTCATCGTCGGCGGTCCGACGCTCCAGCTCCACCAGTGTGGCCTGCCAAAGGTGATGGCACTCGAGCTGTTCAAGCCCTTCGTCATGCGCCGGCTCGTCGAGCTCGGCTACGCCCAGAACATCAAGTCCGCCAAGCGGATGGTCGAGCGGCGGCGCCCCCAGGTGTGGGAGGTCCTCGAGACGGTGATCAAGGAGCACCCTGTGCTCCTCAACCGCGCTCCGACGCTGCACCGCCTCGGCATCCAGGCGTTTGAGCCGGTGCTCGTCGAGGGCAAGGCGATCCAGATCCACCCGCTCGTTACCACCGCATTCAACGCCGACTTCGACGGTGACCAGATGGCGGTGCACCTGCCGTTGTCGCCGGAGGCGCAGGCCGAAGCGCGGGTGCTCATGCTGTCAGCGAACAACACGGTCTCCCCGGCGACTGGGCGACCCATCACGGTCCCCGGGCTCGACATGGTCTTTGGGTTGTACTACCTGACGCTCACGCGAGATGACGAGCCGGGGGCGGGCAAGATCTTCCGACACGACTACGAGGTCATCCGAGCCTGGGAGACGGGCAACCTCGGGCTGCACGCCCCCATCGTGCTGCGGCGGCCGAGCGAGGACGGCGGGGTCGACGAGGTGCGCACGACGGCGGGGAGGGTGATCTTCAACCGCGCGTTGCCAGACGACTTCCCCTTCATCAACGAGGTGATCGGTAAGAAGGCGTTGCCGATCGCGCACATCGTCGAGCGCGTGGTCAACCGCTACCCGCGCAACGTCATCGAGGAGACGCTGGATCGCATCAAGGACCTCGGCTTCTCGTTTGCGACTCGCGCCGGGTTGACCATCTCAACCGAGGACGTTACCACGCCGAGTGCCAAGGCGGAGATCCTCGACCGCTACGAGCGGGAGGCGGAGAAGGCTGAGGCTCAGTACCGGCGGGGCATCATCACCGACGATGAGCGCAAGCAGAAGGAGATCGAGATCTGGACCGCCGCGACGGCCGAGATCGGACGCGCGATCGACGAGATGCTCGCGTCGAACCCGTTCAACCCGCTCGCGATGATGGTTGAGTCGGGTGCTCGCGGCAACCCGCAGCAGATCCGCCAGATCTCTGGGCTCAAGGGGCTCGTCGCGAACCCGCGTGGTGAGATGATCCCTCGCCCGATCAAGTCGTCGTTCCGTGAGGGGCTCGAGGTCCTCGAGTACTTCCTCTCGACGCACGGCGCGCGCAAGGGGCTCGCCGACACGGCCCTGCGAACGGCTGACTCAGGCTACCTCACGCGCCGCCTCGTCGACGTGGCCCAAGAACTCATCGTGCGCGAAGAGGACTGTGGTACGACGAGGGGGATGTGGCTCGAGGACGTAGCGGAGGACACCCCCCAACGGCGGACGTACCTCGAGACTCGGGCGTACGGACGCGTCCTCGCCGACGCGGTCGAGCTCAGCGACGGTCGCACGCTGGAGGCGGGGACGCTCTTGTCTGACGAGCTCGTTGGAGAACTCGCGCGCGACCCCAAGGTAGAGCGCATCCGGGTGCGGACACCCCTGACGTGCGAGACCCCCCACGGCGTCTGCGCGGCGTGCTACGGTCAGGGCTTCGGCGGCCGGGGCCTCATCGAGCTCGGCGAGGCGGTGGGCGTCATCGCCGCGCAGTCGATCGGTGAGCCGGGTACGCAGCTGACGATGCGTACCTTCCACCAAGGTGGTGTTGCCGGTGCGGACATCACGCACGGGCTGCCGCGAGTCGTCGAGCTCTTCGAGGCGCGTTCGCCACGCGGCGCCGCAGTGCTCGCGCACGCGCGAGGTGTCGTGCACATCGAGGAGGAGGACAACGGACGGCGGGTGATCGTCCGACACGAGGACGACACCGAGGAGACCTACGTCCTGCCCATCCGTGTGCACCTCGAGGTGGCCGAGGGAGAGGTCGTCGAGGCCGGGGACGCGATCGTGAGCGGACCGAAAGATCCCAAGCAGCTCCTTGAGATCAAAGGCATCCGCGAGACCCAGCGCTACCTCGTCGACGAGGTGCAGCGGGTCTACCGCGACCAGGGCGTGTCGATCCACGACAAGCACATCGAGCTCATCGTGCGTCAGATGCTGCGACGCGTGCTCGTGGCCGAGCCGGGTGAGTCACCCTTCCTGCCCGGCGAGAGGGTGGATGCCCAGCGGTTTGCCGAGGTCAATCGCGAGCTGTTTGCGCAAGGCAAGCGCCCGGCAGAGGGGCGTCCCGAGCTCATGGGGATTACGAAAGCCTCGCTCGCGACGGAGTCGTGGCTCTCGGCCGCCTCGTTCCAAGAGACCACACGGGTGCTCACCGAAGCTGCCATCGAAGGGCGCTCGGACCACCTGCTCGGGCTCAAGGAGAACATCATCCTCGGCAAGCTCATCCCAGCTGGGACCGGCGCGCCGCGCTACCGTGCGGTTGGCGTCAAGGCGCCGCACTATCGGCGGCTCGCCTACTGGACGAGCGACGATCAGGACGAGGGCTTCGGCCACGTCCAGGGTTACGAGGCGCACGGCGGGCCGATAGACTGAGCTCCGGCGATAGCCGCGCGCTCGAGAGACCTGTGGCGAGCGTGGAGCGAGTCGGCAAGCAGGCTCGCTGCTGGGAGTGTGTCCCGAGTTACGACGTGTTGCTCGGGCGAGAGACGTGTGCGGTGCGAGGGCGCCGCGAGGAGGACGACGACATCGTGCCAACGATCGCACAGCTCGTGCGCAAGGGCCGGCATGCCAAGCGCACCAAGACGAAGACGCCGGCGCTGAAGGGTTCCCCGCAGCGTCGTGGCGTGTGCACGCGCGTGTACACCACGACGCCGAAGAAGCCGAACTCTGCACTTCGCAAGGTGGCTCGCGTGCGCCTCACGAGCGGAGTCGAGGTGACGGCGTACATCCCTGGCATCGGCCACAACCTCCAGGAGCACTCGATCGTGCTCGTGCGCGGGGGTCGCGTCAAGGACCTGCCGGGTGTGCGCTACAAGATCGTGCGGGGCACCCTCGACGCTGCGGGCGTCAAGAACCGCAAGCAGGCCCGGAGCCGCTACGGCGCGAAGAGGGAGAAGTAGCGGTGCCTCGCAAGGGTCCAGCGCCCGTTCGACCGATCAAGCCGGATCAGGTCTACCACTCAGTGCTCGTGTCGCAGCTCATCAACAAGGTGCTGCGCAACGGCAAGAAGGCGCTCGCAGAGCGCACCGTCTACACCGCACTCGACCGGATCGCGGCCAAGGTCAACGGCGACCCGGTCGCGGTGGTGGAACGAGCGGTCCAGAACGTGCGACCGATGACGGAGGTTCGGTCGCGGCGCGTGGGAGGCGCGACCTACCAGGTTCCGGTCGTCGTCCGAGATCGGCGCTCGTTCTCGCTCGCCATTCGCTGGATCGTCAACGCGGCCCGGGCGCGGCGCGAGAAGACCATGGCTGACCGCCTCGCCAACGAGCTCCTCGACGCCTCGAACGGGGTAGGTGCCTCGGTCAAGCGGCGCGACGACACGCACAAGATGGCGGAGTCGAACCGCGCGTTCATGCACTATCGCTGGTAAGTAAGGAGCACGAGACGATGCCCCCCAACCGTCAGGTTCCGCTCGAGCGGCTTCGCAACATCGGCATCATGGCCCACATCGACGCCGGCAAGACCACGACCACGGAGCGGATCCTCTACTACACGGGCAAGAACTACAAGATCGGCGAGGTCCACGAGGGCGCCGCCACCATGGACTGGATGCCCCAGGAGCAGGAGCGCGGCATCACCATCACCTCAGCTGCGACGACCGCGTTCTGGCGCGACCATCGCATCAACAGTCGAGGTGGAGCGCAGCTTGCGCGTGCTCGACGGGGCGATCGCAGTGCTCGACGCCGTCGCCGGCGTCGAGCCTCAGACCGAGACTGTGTGGCGGCAAGGGAACAAGTACGGCGTCCCGCGGATCTGCTTCGTCAACAAGATGGACCGTGTCGGGGCGAACTTCGATCGCTGCGTGCAGATGATCCGCGAACGACTCGACGCGGTGCCGGCGGTCATCCAGCTGCCCTACGGTGTCGAGAGCGCGTTTCGGGGCGTCATCGACGTGGTGGGGCGACGCGCGATCGTGTGGGAGGAGGGCCTCGGCGACAAGTTCCACGACGAGCCCATTCCGCCCGAGCTCGCGGACGTCGCTGAGCGTGCGCACCACGACCTCATCGACGTACTCGCGACCTTCGATGAGGACCTGATGGAGCGCTACCTCTCCGACGAAGAGATCACTGAGGACATGCTGCGAGCCTCCATTCGTGAGGCGACCATCAAGAGCCAGATCGTGCCGGTCCTGTGCGGTTCAGCCTTCAAGAACAAGGGCGTGCAGCCGCTGCTCGACGCGGTCGTCGACTACCTGCCAAGTCCCCTCGACATCCCAGCGGCGACGGGGACGAACCTCGCTGGGACCGAGGTCGTCACGAGAGAGCCCTCAGATGAGGCTCCTTTCTCGGCGCTCGCGTTCAAGATCATGACGGACCCCTACGTGGGAAAGCTCACGTACTTCCGGGTGTACTCGGGGGTGCTCGAGAAGGGGCAGTCGGTCCTCAACTCGACGAAGGACAAGCGTGAGCGGATCGGGCGACTGCTGCTCATGCACGCGAACCATCGCGAGGACATCGAGGTGGCCTACGCAGGTGACATCGTGGCTGCCGTTGGGCTCAAGTCGACGACCACGGGCGATACGCTGTGCGACCCGCAGTACCCGGTGGTGCTCGAGAGCCTCGAGTTTCCAGATCCGGTGATCCACGTGGCCGTCGAGCCGAAGACGAAGTCTGACCAGGAGAAGATGAGCCGCGCGCTCTACGCGCTCGCAGAGGAGGACCCGACGTTCCGGGTCCGCACGGACCAGGAGACGGGACAGACGGTCATCTCGGGGATGGGCGAGCTGCCCCGCGAGGGCCTC
>ML178774.1:0-3778 GCA_004366215.1 Actinomycetota bacterium
GGCACGGCGCAGGATCCGTGCGCTCGTCGGCTGGAGGCTGAGGCCGACGAGGTAGCGCTCCTTCGTCTCGAGGATCGAGCGGAGTCGGGTCCGCGTCATCGGGACGAGGTTCGCACTCGAGCCCTGGGTGTCGGCGACGAAGCGGAGCGCGAGCTCACGCAGGACGGTCAGGTTCCTCGTCGTGAAGTAGTGCTCGAGCGCCCAGGGAACGCGATCGGGCGGGTAGATGTGGCCGTGGAGGAGCCGACGGCGGATGGCCTGAGGGGAGGAGTCGATGAGCTCGATCTGCGCTGCGCTTCGCACCACGGCGTCGGGCACGCGCTCGGTGACCGGGATGCCAAGGAGCTCCTCGACGAGTCCGGCGACGCTCTCGATGTGCTGGACGTTGAGGGTCGTGATCACAGAGATGCTGGCCGCGAGGAGCTCGGCGACGTCCTCGGCACGGGTCGCGTGCGCTGAGAGGCCGGGGACGTTGGTGTGGGCGAGCTCGTCGATGAGCAGGACCTCTGGGCGTCGCGCGAGCGCAGCAGCGAGGTCGAACTCGCTCACCGCCACGCCGCGGTACGTGCCTTCTCTGCGCGGCAGCACCGGCAGGTCGCGTAGCGCAGCCGCGGTGTAGGCCCGGCCGTGCGTCTCGACGAAGCCGACCACGACGTCCGTGCCACGCTGGCGACGTCGGTACCCCTCGTCGAGCATGGCGCAGGTCTTCCCGACGCCCGGCATCGCACCGAGGTAGATGCGGAATCGGCCAACTGGCTCGACCTCGAGGGCACTGCGCAGGCCCAGCGAGGCGTCTGCTGTGGGCATCGGTAGGATCGTAGGCGCATGGACGTCGTCCGCCACCTCGTGCGCACCTCGCCCCCTGGCTGCGTCGGTCGCCCTGCTCCTGCCCGTCAGGTCGAGCGTCCCTGCGGCCTCGATCGCGCTCGTCCTCGTCGTGCCGGTGGTCGCCTCGATCGCACTCGGCGGTGTCGTCGCGGGCGTCGCCGCGGTCGCACTCGGCTTCCTCGCCTACGACGTCTTCTTCATCCCTCCTTACGGGACCCTTGCGGTGGGCAGGGCTCTCAACTGGCTGCCTCTTGGGATCTACCTCGTCGTCGGTGCGATCGCGATCAGCCTCGACGACGCCCGCCGACGGTCGGATCGGCGCGCACGCGAGCGCGGGCGTGCGCTCGCTGCGCTCGCGGACCTGCCAGAGCGCCTCCTTGAGGCTCGGGACGCGAGCGGCATGGTAGAGGCCGCGGTCGCCGCGCTCGCCCGTGTCGTCGAGGGGGGAGGCGCGGCGCTCATCGGACTCGATGGCGATCAGACCGTGCGGGCGGCGATGGGCTCGACCGAGGTGCTGGACGAGGTCAGGCGGCTCTGTGCGATCGAGGGAGATCGGGGTGTCGGTGCCTACGGGGGCTCGGGCGAGCTCGAGGTGCGGCGCGCGATCGTCGCGACGCTCGAGGGGCCAGAGGGCGCCCTCGTCGTCTGGGGCCGTCGGCTCACGCCCGCCGTCGCGGGCGCACTCGACGTCGCAGCCCACCAGCTCTCGGCTGGCCTCGAGCGAGAGCGGCTCCACGAGGCTCGTCTGCGGCTCGCGAGCCTCGAGCAGGCTGACCGCTGGCGCGTCTCGCTGCTGCGGACGGTGTCTCACGACCTGCTCACGCCGCTTGCCGCCATCGAAGCGGGGCTGAGCAGCCTCGAGGCCTTCGACGGAGCGCTGTCGCAGAGGGAGCGCGATGACCTCCTTCGGACCGCACTCGCTCAGTGTCGGCGCGCGAGCACGCTCGTCGTGGACCTGCTCGACGTCAACCGCATCGAGGCAGGGGTGCGCACGCTCAAGGCAGACACCGTCGACCTCGTCGCGCTCGCACGCGACGTCGTCGCGAACGTGGACCTGCCCGACCTTGGCAGCACGCTCGAGGTCGAGGCCGAGGGTCCTGTCGTGGTTCGGGGCGACGCAGCGCTGCTGCGCGAGGTGATCTGGAACCTCGTCGACAACGCGCTGCGCCACGGACCGCTCGGCGACGTCGTGACGGTGCACGTCGAGGAGGGGGAACGCGGTGCGACGGTGTGGGTGCGTGACCACGGCGTCGCTGTGGCGCTGGCCGGGCGGCGGGACGAGCGGGTCGACTGGTTCCACGCGTCGGGCGTCTCTGGCCGCACGGGTCTTGGCCTCGCGATCGCGCGAGGGTTCGTCGAGGCCCACGGAGGCGAGCTCGCCTTCGACGTCGACGCACACCACACGGTGGTTCGATTCACGGTGCCGCGGTGTCTGCCAACCGGATCCTGATCATCGACGACGACCCGGCGCTCGCCCGCGTCCTCGCTATCGGGCTCCAGGCGAGCGGCTACGAGGTCCGAACGGCCCTCCGTGGCCTCGACGGCCTCGTGCGAGTGCCGAGCGAGCTGCCAGACCTCGTCGTCGTGGACCTTGGGCTACCCGACGTCGACGGGGTGGAGCTCGTCGCGCGCATCCGCGAGGTGTTTCGGGGCGGAGTGTGCGTGCTCTCAGCCACCCACGACGAGCGGACGAAGGTCGCGGCGCTCGACGCCGGTGCTGACGACTACGTCACGAAGCCGTTCGGGATTCGCGAGTTTCAAGCCCGGCTCCGGGCGCTCGAGCGGCGGATCGAGCTGCCCTCTCCTGACGCTGCGCGGCGTCGGCGTGTGAGCGAGCGACTCACGCTCGACCTCGCGGGGAGACTCCTCCTCGACGATGAGGTGGGCGAGATCGTGCTGTCACGGCGTGAGTTCGACTTCGTGCGCTTCCTCATCGGGCACGCCGGACAGGTCGTCACCCACCAGATGGTGCTCGCCGCAGTCTTCGGGCCGGGCTACGACGATCCGCACTACGTGCGCGTGATCGCCTCGCGCGTGCGACGCAAGCTCGGCCCTGCGGCAGGCGCGTTGCGCTCGATGCCACGAGTGGGCTACGCCTGGGTCGGAACCACCGGTCCCGTGGAGTGAGCGTGAGGGAGGTGAGGTGACCAAGAGCACGCGAGGATCTGCAGCCGCCGGGGAGCCCCGTCGCGGCTCGCTCGGGCCTCGCGCGGGGCCCGAGGTCGACCACGACGCGAAGCTCGCGCTCTTTGGGGCCGCAGCGGCACTCGCCGCAGCGATGGCCTCGGCCCGGCGTCTCGAGATCGTCGACCTCCTCGCCCACGCCGAGCGCAGCGTCGAGGAGGTCGCCCTCGAGACGCACCAGAGCCTCCAGAACGCCTCGCACCACCTGCATCGCCTGCGGGACGCAGGGATCGTCGCGATGCGCCGCGACGGCGTGCGCGTCCTGTGTCGGCTCGCCAGCCCGCAGGTCGAGGAGCTCTGGCGGACGCTGCGTCGAGCCGCGACGGCTCTGCGCCCCGAGCTGCCCTCGCTGCTCGCGGCCTACCTCGGACCAGACGACGTGCCGAGCCGGTCTGCCGGTGAGGTGCAGGCGCTCCTTGGGCGTCCAGGGGTCGTGCTGCTCGACGTGCGGCCGGCGGTTGAGTGGCGCGCAGCGCACGTGCCGGCTGCCCGCTCAGCACCGCTCGCGAGCCTGCCCGAGGTGCTCGAGTCGCTGCCGGCCAACGCTGAGGTCATCGCCTACTGCCGAGGGCCGTGGTGTGCCTTCGCCGCCGAGGCGGTTCGCTGGCTTCGGGCCCACGGCGTGCGTGCGAGCACGCTCGCAGCTGGGATGGAGGGGTGGCGCGAGGAGGGTGGACCGACGGAGTCCGCCAGCGACGTCCCAGCGCAGAGCCACTAGTCAAAGACTCGTACTACAATACGAATATGGCGCGCCGCCCCACGCAGG
>ML178774.1:3788-5299 GCA_004366215.1 Actinomycetota bacterium
CGTCGTCCTTGGCCTCAGGGCGAACTGGCGTCAGTTCACCATCTACAGCATCATGACGCTCCTCGTGGGCGCGACGATCGGCGTCGAGCGGGTCGCGGTTCCCCCGCTCGCGCTCAGGATCTTCCACGAACGCACGGTCCTCGTGAGTGCGAGCTTCCTCGTGCCGTTCGGGGCGACGAAGGCGCTCGGCAACCTCGTCGCTGGCCACCTCTCCGATCGGCACGGTCGGCGTCGCCTGCTGCGGATCGGCTGGCTGTTCGGGCTGCCCTACGCGGTGGGGATCATGCTCGCGCACGCGTGGTGGGAGGTCCTCGTCGCGAACGTGTTCCTCGGCATCAACCAGGCGCTGACCTGGTCGATGGCGGTGACCGCGAAGATCGACCTCGTCGGCCCGGCGAGGCGTGCGCTCGCGGTCGGCATCGACGAGTCGGCAGGCTACGTGGGGGTCGGGCTCGGAGGCTTTGGAGCAGGCCTCGCGATCGCGGCCGGCGGGCTGACGAGAGCGCCGTGGTTCCTCGCGCTCGGCGTGGTCCTCGTCGGCGGGGCGATCAGCGTCTGGCCGGCAGCAGAGACGGCGGGGCACGTCGCCCTCGAGAGCGGCCACGCGGCGGCGGAGCGCTCCACGACGCAGCCGACGCTCCTCGAGGTGGCGACGCTCGTGAGCTGGCGCGACCGCGCGCTTCGAACCGTGAGCATCGGCGGTCTCGTCAACAAGGTCGCCGACGCGCTCGTCGCTGCCTTCGTCCCTGTCGCGCTCGTCGAGCGAGGGCTCGCGCTCGGCACGGTCGCGCTCCTCGTGAGCCTCTACGCCTGGATCTGGGGGCTTGGGCAGGTGGCGACGGGCCACCTCGCCGATCGCGTCGGCCGACGCTGGCCTGTGGCCGCCGGCACGCTCGCGATCGGCGTTGGTCTTGCAGGTGACGCCGTCGCGCACGCACTCGCCTGGCTCGTCGGCGCGCAGGTCGCCGCGGGGGTCGGCATGGCGCTCGCCTACCCAAACCTCATCGCCATCGTCGGGGACCGGTCTGAGCCGCGCTCGAGAGGCACGGCGCTCGGCGTCTACCGGTTCTGGCGCGACAGCGGCTACGCCCTCGGGCCGCTCGCCCTCGGCGTCGTCGCAGGCTGGTGGGGTGTCGACGCCGCTCTCGGCGTCGGCGCTGGGCTCGTGGCGGCGTGGGGCGTCGTGCTCGGCGTCAGCCTGCCTGAGACTCACCCGGCTCGCCAGCGAGCCGCTACCGCGCCCTCACCGGCGGCCGGTGGCCGTCACCTCGGGTCGGGGTGACGCGGACGCGAGACGACGCGAGCTGGAGACGACGACTGGAGACGACGACGCCACAGCGCTCGCTCGCGCCGAAGCCTCCGAGTGGGCCGTAGAGGACTCGAACCTCTGACCCCTTGCGCGTCATGCAAGTGCGCTACCAGCTGCGCCAACGGCCCACGTGGGCACCACTCTAGCGGACGCTCGCCGCCGCTCGGTCAGCTGACGCGGGCGCTGGCGGACGAAGTGTCAC
>SIRY01000212.1 GCA_004366215.1 Actinomycetota bacterium
CGCCGCAGTCTCCTTGGCGCGCTCGAGCGGGCTCGAGTACACGACGACGGAGCCAAAGCGGGCACGCAGCACCCTTGCCGCCCGCTGCGCTTCAGCACGCCCACGGTCCGAGAGCGACAGACCTGGCCGCCGTCCAGGCAGCTCGCGCCCGGTCGTCGGCGTGCGGCCGTGGCGAACGAGCACGAGCGTCGTCGGTCGCCTCACCATGCGCGTGGCAATCGGCTCGCGAGCTCCACCGTGATCACCTTAGTGCGGCGAACGTGAGCGCTCACGGTGCCACACGCTCGACGATCATCGCCATGCCTTGTCCACCGCCAACGCACATGGTCTCGAGGCCGTAGCGAACCTCGCGCTCGTGCATCTCGTGCAAGAGCGTGGTCATGATGCGCGCTCCCGTCATGCCGAAGGGATGGCCGAGGGCGATCGCGCCGCCGTTGGGGTTGAGTTGGTGTTCGATCGAGATGCCCGTCTCGCGGACGACGGGGAGGACCTGAGCCGCAAAGGCCTCGTTGAGCTCGACGACGTCGATGTCGGCGATGGAGAGCCCCGTTCGCGCCAGCACGGCGCGGATCGCCTCGATCGGGCCGACGCCCATGATCTCGGGCGCGATGCCGGTCACCGCTGACGCGACGATGCGTGCGAGCGGCTGGATACCGAGCTCTTCGGCGAAACGACGCTCCATGACGACGACGCCGGCGGCTCCGTCGTTGAGTGGGCACGAGTTACCCGCTGTGACTCGACCGTCAGGCTTGAAGGCGGGCTTGAGCGTCGCGAGCACCTCGAGCGTGGTGTTCGGGCGAGGGCCGTCGTCGCGCCGGACGACGGTGCCGTCTGGCGTCGTGACGGCGAGGACCTCGTCGTCGAAGAAGCCGCGTGCTTGCGCGGCGACCGCACGCTCTTGCGACACGACGGCGTAGGCATCCATGTCCTCTCGCGTGATGCCGAAGCGATCCGCCACGTTCTCCGCGGTCAACCCCATTGGGATGTACATGTGGTTGACGAAGTCGGGGCGAGACTCGTCCGTGAAGCGGGGGTTCATGTCCTCTGGGTCGAACCCCTTCGTCGAACAGCGGGTGGTCGACTCGACACCGCCCGCGAGGAACGCGCGGCCCTCACCCGCAGCAATCGCGTGGAAAGCCATTCGTATCGCCTGCAGCGACGAGGCACAGAAGCGATTGACGGTGGTGCCGGGGACCGTGTCTGGGAGGCCTCCGAGCGCGGCGACGTTACGCCCGAGGTTCATCGACTGCTCGCCGTGCTGGATCGCAGCTCCCCACACGACGTCGTCGACGAGAGCGGGATCGAGCTGAGGGACCTTGGCGAGCAGGTCCGCGATGACGAGCGCAGAGAGATCGTCGGGCCGCATCGTCGTGAGCGAGCCTTTGAAGGCTCGCCCGATCGGGGTTCGTGACGTTGCGACGATGACCGCTTCAGGGTGTGCCATGAGCCTGCTTCCTCCACTGTGCTGAGAGTTCGCTCACGAGCCGCAGCACACGCTCAGCGTGGCCAGCGGCTCGGACGTTGTAGAGCGCCTCGACGACCGTGCCGCTCGCGTCGAGCAGCACGGTCGATCGAATCACTCCGAGCGACGTTCGCCCGTAGCGCTGCTTCGTACCCCACGCGCCCCACGCTTCGATGGTGCGTCGCTCGGGATCCGAGAGGAGATCGAAGCGCAGCTGGTAGCGCTCAGCGAACCGTGCGTGCGAGGCTACCGAGTCGGGCGAGACGCCAACGAGCTGCCAGTCGAGACCCACGAGATCGTCGAGGACGTCGTTGAACTGCGTGGCTTCGGTGGTGCAACCCGGTGTGAGGTCCTTTGGGTAGAAGTAGATGATCGTGGGCTTGCCTCGCAGCGCGGCGAGGCACACGGTCTCGTTCCGTTGGTTCGCCAGACAGAAGTCGGGCGGTGTCACTCCGCGTTCGAGACGCTTGACGTCGGTCACGACCTCACGCTAGCGCGCCAGCCTGCTGCGCAACAGTCAGGAGCCACGACGGGTAGCCCGGATCGGTACGAGCGAGCAGAGCGCGCTCGGGCCAGCGCTGCTGAGGCTGAGCTCTGTGACGGCACTCGTCGCACCTCGGCGCCGCAGCGGCGAGGCAGCCTGCATCGCCGCTCGCCGTGAGGAGAGCCTGAACTCGGCGACGAGGCCGGCCGCTCGCGCGACGGCCGAGCAGACCGTCGCGGACGATCCCTGCGGTGCAACGCTCGGGCCGGCGGTCGGGGGGAGCGGGTGCGAGCCGCACCACGCGACGCCGACGATGCCTCCGCAGCACGAGCCGCTCTGCGCTGCGGGACACGAGCTAGGTTGGTCACCGGGCGAGCGAGGTGGCGGAGGTAGGCGTGCCACTGCCGCGCGGCTTGGATGGTGTGGGCGCAAGCGTGTCGCATCGGCTCGAGGGCGCGCCGCAGGTGCCGCTCGTCGAGGTCCGGGCGTCCGCGCTGAAGTGGGTAACCGAGGCGACTCGATGGGTGTTCGAGCTTGCGGTCGCACTGGGCGCGCCGTCCGCGCGGGCGTTCGTGTGCGACTTCGGGCGACTCGGTCGAGGCGGGTAGACTGGCATCTTTGCCGAGGGGAGGTACCGCTGTGGCGCTCGCACCGCTATCGCCGCCGCCGTCTGTCCTGGTCGTGACGGCCCATCCAGATGATGTCGATTTCGGCCTGGCCGGATCGGTCGCCCAGTGGACGAAGGCAGGAACCCACGTCGCCTACTGCGTCGTGACGGACGGTAACGCGGGAGGGTTTGACCCCTCGATACCGCGGTCAGAGATTCCGGCGATTCGGCGGCGCGAGCAGCGCGCGGCTGCGGAGAGGGTCGGAGTGGACGCCGTGGAGTTTCTTGGCTACGTCGACGGTGAGGTCAGCGTCACTCCATCCCTGCGTCGAGACATCGCGGCGATGATTCGGCGCTACCGACCCCACACGGTCGTCACGCAGTCACCCGTGCGGAACTTCGCACGGATCGGAGCGTCACACCCAGACCACCTCGCGGTCGGGGAGGCCACGTTGTGCGCGGTGTACCCAGACGCACGAAATCCGTTCGCGTTCGAAGAGCTGGCCCAAGCAGGGCTCCTCGCTCACACGGTACAGCAGGTCGCGCTCGTCGCCTACCCTGAGCCGACGCACTACGTCGACGTGAGCGCGACGCTCGACGCGAAGCTCGAGGCGATCTGTGCTCACGAGAGCCAGCTGCCGGACCCTGACGCTACCCGCGAGAGCGTTCGAGGTTGGCTCAGCACTGCGGCGCAGCAGGCTGGCCTGGGCGAGGGGCGCTACGCCGAGCTGTTCTTTGTGTTCGCGACGGCCTAGGCTCGCAGAGCCGTCCGCAGTGTCCTACACTTGCGTCCATGGCTCCTAGTGAGGCGTCGACGCTCCTTGACGCGATCGGGTCGACCCCGCTCGTCGAGGTCGAGGCCGGCATCGTTGCCAAGCTCGAGTTCCTCAACCCGTCGGGCTCGATTAAGGCGCGCATCGCGCGCTACATGGTTGAGGCAGCTGAGGCACGAGGAGAACTCGAGCCCGGCATGTGCATCGTCGAGGCCTCGAGCGGCAACACAGGCAACGCCCTCGCGATGGTAGCAGCGGCCAAGGGCTACCGCATGATCGTGATGATGCCCGACGGCCTCTCCTCCGAGCGGGCAGCGATCTCGAGAGCGTTCGGGGCTGACGTGCGACGAGTTGGAACCTTCCACGTGAAAGAGGCGCTCGAGGCGGCCATCGCGCTCGGTGAGCAACCAGGGTACTTCTGTCCGCGTCAGTTCGACTCCGAAGACAACGTGACCGAGAACCGCGAGTGGCTCGGCCAGGAGCTCCTCGCGCAGCTCCCTCGCGTGCCGGACGCGTTCGTCATGGGTGTCGGGACAGGGGGAACGCTGATCGGCGTTGGGCAGGCCTTGCGTGCCGTCTCGCCACAGGTGCGTCTCGTTGCGGTCGAGCCTGAAGAGAGTTGCACGATCCTCTGCGGCGAGGTCCACCACCACCGCATCGAGGGCATCGCCGACGGGTTCGTCCCGACGATCTACGAGCGACATCGCGCGATGGTCGATCAGGTCATACCGGTGTCAAGCCTCGATGCGGTTCAGGAGATGCGTCGGCTCGCGCGTCGTGGCATGTTGGTTGGGCCGAGTTCAGGAGCGAACCTCGTCGCGGCGCGACAGGTTCGCTCGGAACTCGGCGAGGGTGCGCTCGTCGCGACGATCTTTGCGGATGAGGGGGAGAAGTACCTCACGGAGTACTTCCTTAGCCGGTCAGAGCTGCGCGCGATCCTCGAGCAGAGCCACGACGACGACTGGGTGGCAGCCTCGGGTGGCCTCACGACGCCGATGCCTCACCCCGCGAGCTGAGAAACTGACGTTCGAACAGCTCAGCGTAGAGGCCGCCGGCGGCGAGGAGGCTCGCGTGCGTCCCGATCTCGACGACGCGGCCAGCGTCGAGGACTGCGATGGAGTCTGCGCCGAGCACCGTCGAGAGTCGGTGTGCGATGACGAGTGCGGTTCGACCTGCGAGCGTGTCCGTGATGGCTGACTGGATCAGCGCTTCGTTGTGTGCGTCGAGGCTCGAGGTCGCCTCATCGAGGATCACGATCGGCGGGTTGCGCAGCAGGACTCGGGCGATCGCGAGGCGCTGCTTCTCGCCGCCTGAGAGGCGGTAGCCTCGCTCGCCCACCATCGTGTCGAGTCCGTCCGGGAGCGCTTCGATCGTGCGGAGGAGCTGAGCACGCTCGAGTGCCCGGTACAGCTCGTCGTCGGTCGACTCTGGTCGCGCGTAGCGAAGGTTCTCTCGAACCGTGTCGTGGAACAGGTACGGGTCCTGGGTGACGACGCCGATCGCGCTACGAAGCTCCTCGAGATCGAGGTCTCGAAGGTCGAACCCATCGAGGGTGACTCGACCGCGGTCCGGGTCCCACATGCGGCTGACGAGCATCGTCACGGTCGTCTTCCCTGCACCTGAGGGGCCGACGAGCGCGAGCATCTGCCCAGCTTCAAGGGTCAAGCTGACGTCGGCGAGTGCCCAGTCGCGCTCGGGTGTCCGCGGCGCTCCGGCCTTGGCGAGGCTCGCGACCACCGAGCTGCGCGGGTACCGGAACCAGACGTGGTCGAGTGCGATCGCTCCGCGCACGCGATCGAGGTGGCGGGGCGTCGAGGGTGAGCGTACCGCCGGCGTCACGTCGAGGACCTCGAAGATGCGGTCGAAACTCACGAGCGCCTGGAGCAGGTTGACCCGGGCCGAGGAGAGGTCGGTGATCGGCGCGTTGAGTCGCGTGACGTACTGAGCGAGGGCGACGAGCGAACCGAGGGAGAGCGCGCCGCGGATGACCTGATCCCCACCGAGGGCGTACACCGCGATGGTGCCGACCGACGCTGCGAGCCCAAGGACCGTGAAGTAGGTCCTGCCCACAAGTGCAAAGCGCACACCAGCGTCTCTGACCTGCGCTGCGAGACGACGGAAGCTGGCAAGCTCCCGGTCGCGCTTGCCAAAGAGCGCGACGAGGAGCGCTCCTGAGACGTTGAAGCGCTCCTGGGTGAACGCGTTCATCTCTGCGTTGGCCTGCATCTGTTCGCGGGCAGCGGTGGCGACGCGCGCTGCGAGGAGCCGATCGACGAGGACGAAGATCGGGATGATGAGGAGCGAGAGTCCGGTCACGAGCGGCGAGAGCGCGACCATGAAGACCAGCGTGAAGACCAACGTGGCGGCGTCGGCAACGACGGAGCCTACGGTGCCAACGATCTGCTGGGAGCTCGTCACGTCAGACGAGATGCGCGAGAGAACAGAGCCGGTCTGAGCCTCGGTGAAGAAGCCGAGGGAGAGTTGCTGCAGGTGGGCGACGATGCGAGTTCGGAGGTCGAAGATGATGCGCTCCCCTGCGAGCGACGACACGAAGCGGGTGAGCACCCCGAGCGCGCTCTGGGCCAGGGTGAGTGCGGCGATCGCGGCGACGTCGACGCCGAGACGCCCGAGCGAGTGGTGCGGGAGGGCCACGTTGATGATGTCACGGACGACGAGCGGCACGAGCGCACCGATGAAGGCCGCGAGCGCGAGCGTGACGAGGTAGGTGACGATCAGGCCGCGGTGAGCTCGCGTGACGCTCCAAGCTCGTCGCAGGGTCGCTCGGTCGACGGTCGTGCGCTCAGCGGGTTCCTGCGCCAGGGAGCGCAGCATCCGCATACCACCGGGGACACCGCCTGGCAGCACGGACCCCTCCTCTCGTGTTACCTCCAGGCTAACGCGCGACACGTGGAGGGAGGTGGCCACCTAAGGTGGGCGGCGTGGACGAGATTGCCGCAGCGCTCTACACCGTCATCGCACGTCGCCGCGACGTGCGGCGTGAGTTCGTCGATCGGCCGATCGACCCGGCGGCGCTCGGTCGCATCCTCGCAGCCGCACACCACGCACCGAGCGTCGGGATGAGCCAACCGTGGGACTTCATCGTCGTGCGCGATCGGGCGACGAGGGAGCGCTTCCGCGACCACGTCCTCGAGGAGCGTGCCTTGTTCATGGGATCGCTCGAGGGAGACCGCCGAGCGGTCTTCGAACGACTTCGCATCGAAGGGATCCTCGAGGCTCAGCTTGGAATCGTCGTCACGTACGACCCGTACCGAGGGGGAGGCGCGACGAAGGTGCTCGGTCGCCACGCAATCGACGAGGTTGGCCTCTACTCGGTGTGCCTTGCGATCGAGAACCTGTGGCTCGCCGCTACCGCGGAGGGGGTCGGGGTGGGCTGGGTGTCGTTCTTCCGCGAGGCGTTCGTGGCAGACCTCCTTGGCATTCCTGCGACGCTCCGCCCTGTCGCGTGGCTCGCACTCGGACCTGTCGACCGCTTTGCCAGCGTCCCCGACCTAGAACGGGCTGGCTGGCAGGCCAGGCGTCCGCTCCTTCCCTTCGTCCACGCTGAGCGCTACGACGGCGAGCCGCCCGGAGAGGACGTCCTCGTCCTCCCCGAAGCCTTCGGTTGAGGTACTGCCCGCGCGCGACCGCCGACGGGGCTCACGCGTGCGTCCCAAAGCTCGTCGCAAGGAGCAGCGCGAGGAGCACGTCGCTGCGAGCGAGCGCATTGGCGAGCGCGTCGAGCTCGCCGTCGGTGACGCCCCGAGTGCCCTCGCGCAGCTCCCGCAGTGCCGCGAGCATGATGCGGTCTTTGACCTCTTGAACCGCCGTCGCCTCGGTAAGGTTGGCAGGAGTGATGCTCGCGCTCTGTTGGACGAGGTCGAGTGCCCACTCGTGGGTGAGCATGGCTGTCGCCTGCGTGGGGTCGACGACTCCCGCGACGTGAGCAGCGAGGGCCCACGGCGCGAGGCGCCAGGCCGCGAGGCGCGCAACACGGTGCTCGATCCCCTGCGCTTCGAGGCTCTCGACCTCCGCGCTGAGTCGATCACCGAGGTCGATACCCTCGAGTGCGTCGGCGCGCTGGGCGAGGGTCGTTGGGTCGAGGAGCGAACGTGGGTCCTCGACGAGCAAGCGAAGGGCGAGCGCTCCTTCGACGAGCACGTCGCGCACCCGGGCGTAGGCATCGAGGCGGGTGGCGAACGGTCCGTCACGGCGCCAGAGGAGCCGACGGCAGACCTCGGTTGCGTTCGTGGCGATGAGCATGATGGTCGCCAGCTCTGCAGCGCGGCGGTAGCTCGTTCGCCCGAGCGCCGCGACGCGACCGACGCCGAGGATGCCGAGGTGGTTCACGAGTAGGTTCGCGAGCGCGGTCGCGACGATCTCTCGACGGAGCGGATGGTGGATGGCGGCTCGCTCGAGTAGTCGACGTACTTCGATCGGGAAGTAGTCGAGGAAGGTGTCGTCGGTGATTGGGTGGTCGAGCAGGTGCGACTCCTCGAGGAGCTGCGTGAGGTGGATCTTGGCGTAGGAGAGCTCGATAGAGAGCTCGCTCCTCGTGAGCGAGCGTCCAAGATCTCCACGGCCGAGCGCACCGGGATCAGGTAGGGCCTCAACCGCTACGTCGAGCTCGGCCTCTTCGACCAGGCGAGCGAGGAGCGCCCCGTGCTCCTCTCCACGCCGTGCGGCCTCGCGCTCTTCGAGGCTGAGGACCCAGTTCTGGTAGACGTTGTCCGCCAGGACCTGCGCCTCCACTTCGCCGGCGAGTGGGGCAGGCGGCGTATTGCGCTCATCGCGAGAGAGCTGGCCTGCCGCAACGAGGGCGTCGAGAGCGATCTTGATGTTGACCTCGTGGTCAGAGGTGTCGACACCCGCTGAGTTGTCGATCGAGTCGGTGTTGACGCGCCCCCCGTGGAGACAGAACTCGATGCGGCCAGCCTGCGTCAAGCCGAGGTTGCCGCCCTCTGCGATGATCCGGGCGCGCACCTCGGCACCGGTGATGCGCACGTGGTCGTTGGCGTGGTCGCCGACGTCCGTGTCTCGCTCCCAGGAGGCCCGCACGTAGGTGCCGATACCGCCGTTGAAGATGACGTCGACAGGCGCACGGAGCAGGGCGCGGATGACGGCGTCAGGCTCGTAGGGGCCGGGCTCGAGCTCGAGGAGCGCTGCGACCTCAGGGCTGACCTCCACGTGCTTGGCGTGGCGTGAGAAGACTCCACCACCGTGCGAGATGGCCTCAGTTGGGTAGTCAGCCCAGCTCGTTCCCGCTCCTCGCGCGAAGAGGCTGGCGCGCGCCGCGAAGGATCGCTCGGGATCGGGGTCCGGGTCGAGGAAGATGTGGCGGTGGTCGAAGGCGCCCACGAGTCGGATTCCGTGTGAGCGCAGCATGCCGTTGCCAAAGACGTCGCCAGACATGTCGCCGATGCCGACGACCGTGATCGGGCCGTCTGGATCGCGACCGAGCTCGTCGAGGTGGTGACGAACCGAGATCCACGTGCCCTTGGCGGTGATGCCCATCGCCTTGTGGTCAAAGCCGTGCGAGCCTCCGGAGGCGAATGCGTCGCCGAGCCAGAAGCCTTGCTCCTCGGCGATGGCGTTCGCGATGTCCGAGAACGTCGCTGTGCCCTTGTCGGCAGCGACGACGAGGTAGTGGTCGTCGGCGTCCGCGATGACGGTGCGCTCGGGGTGCACGATCCGACCCTCGACGAGGTTGTCGGTGAGCGAGAGCAAGGTGCGCATGAAGGTGCTGTAGGAGCGCTCGACTTTGGCAGGATCTCGCTCGCCGGGGACGAGGTCGCGCACGACGAACCCACCCTTTGAGCCCATAGGGACGATGACGGCGTTCTTGACGGTTTGAGCCTTCATGAGTCCGAGAATCTCGACCCGAAAGTCGTCGGGGCGGTCTGAAAAGCGAATACCACCTCGGGCGATACGCCCTGCGCGCAGGTGGACGGCCTCCGTGGTGCGTGAGCGCAGGTAGATCTCAAAGCGCGGTCGCGGCTCTGGGAGGTAGCTCACCCGGCGAGGATCGAGCTTGAAGGCGATGGCCTCGCGATGCGCCTGAAAGAGGTTCGTACGGGTCATCGCGTCGACGAGCTCGAGCAGGGCTCGCAGCACCTTCTCGTCTTCGAGCGTCGGGGCGCCCTGGAGGTCGACGGCCAGCCGCTCGCGCACGTCGTGCAGCGCCGTCTGGCGTCGCTCTTCGGGCAGGTCTGGGTCGAAGCGCGCTCGGACCAGCTCGACGAGGTCGCGCGCGATCGCTGGAGACCGTGTCAACGTGGCCCGGACCGACGTCTCCGTCACGCCGAGGGACCCAAATCGGACGTAGCCGCTCAGCGCTCGCAGGAGGTCGACGTCCTCGAGGCTGAGCCCCGCCTGAGGGATGAGGCTGTTGAGCTGATCTGCCTCCGCGTCACCGGCGAGGACTGACTCGATGGCCTCAGCGAGGGTGGTCCCGTGCGTCGCCGCTGGGTCTGGGTTGCCTGCTGCACTCGGCCACACGACTCGCAGCTCGATCATCCACACCGGCTCACTTGCGATGCGTCCGGTGTACGGAACCTCCTCGGTCACTCGTGCGCCGAAGCCCTCGAGGACGGGGACCACGTCCGAGAGGGCGGGACGCGACCCGACAGCGATGAGGCGAAGCGACTCCGGCGGCTGAGACCGGGAGGCGAGGACAGCGAGGCGGCCGCTGCGATGGCGCGCACGGGCGAGGGCGAGGACGTCCTGCACGACCTGCTCGTCAGCCGTATCGATGCGGTAGGACTCCTCCATGCCCTCGGCGACCTGGACAGCGAGCGAGACGATGTCGTCTGGCGCGCCGCGACGCCGAACTGCAGCCTCGATGCGCAGCCGAAACGGCGTCGTCGCAGCTGCGATGGCCTCCTCGAGGAGCTCGGCCTGGGCTGGTCCGCGGTCGAGCAGGTAGTCGAGCACGAGCCGTCGTGCTGTGAGGTTGCGACCGAGCTCGCTCACGATGGTGACGCCGTAGTCGCGCAGCACGCTCGCCACGCGCTCCTCGAGGCCATACTCCACTCGAGCCGCGGGTACGACGACGACGAGGCGTGCGCCAAGCGTGACGGGGACGACGAGCGCCCGCGGCAGGCCGAGTTCCTCGACGAGGAGGCCGAGGCGACAGAGTTCGTCGAACGTCTCATCGGGGGCGCCGATGGCGAGGTCGAGTGGGAGCGACGCGACGAAGTCGCGGAGGGTCCGCCACGAGTGGCTCGTCGGCAGCAGGGAGAGCAGCGTCCGCACCCGCTCGAGCCGCGTCGCGATCTCAGGGGCGCTGATGCCGACGCCACTGACGAGGCTTGGTTGGAACACTCCGACGAACTGAGCCGTGCCCCCGGCTGTGTCGAAGCTGAGAGCGCGTAGCGGCGTGTGATCGAGCACCGGCGAGAGGACTGGTGTTGGCTCGAGGAGCCACCCCTCTCGCGGGGGCGCGAGGAGCGCGACGTCGACCGGGATCCCGCGGCGTTGTTCTTCGTCGTCACGCACGATCCGCTCTGCGATCGGCAAGAAGTGGTCGATCGCAGAGGTGCCGGGAGTCTCAGCGCTGTCGAGGCCGCTCGCAGCGTGAGCGTGCGAAACGAGGTCCTCGACCATCGCCTCGCGATCACGCTCGAGGATCATGAGCTCTCTCGCTTTGGCTGCGAGCGTCCGAGCGAGCTGTTCGAGGGTCGTGCGGGGGAGGTTGCTCGGCGTCGTCGCAGTGAAGAACGAGACGAGCCGCGTGCCGCCCACGAAGGCCGCGTTCACATCGCGCAGCTCGCTCGCCTCGACGATCGGATGGAAGATGCGTGCGTCGTCCACGAGGTCGCGCACCACACCGGTGAAGGTGTCGACCAGCCAGGGGACATCCCAGCTCACCACGACGATGCTCGTGAGCGGTCGCTCTCGGTCCACGATCCCTCGCTCGAGCTCGACAGCGGTGTCGACCCCGCAGTGTGCTCGGATGACCTCGACGCCGTGGCAGATCTCCACGATGCACTGGTCGCTCTCTCGCGCGTGGCAGAGAGCGTCAAAGAGCCCTGCGACGGCGAGGGCGAGCGGTTCGGTCGTCAGCGCCGTGGCTTCCTCGTCGTCGAGGTGGCGCGAGACACTCCTGACGAACCGCTCAAGCTCCGAATGGCTGGCCGGGAGAGCTCCCGACCAGCGAATGACTAACTCACGCAGCGAGGAACCGTCATGGTTCCCGGTGTGGTGCGCTGACACTGTTCGACTCCTTTGTCGACTCGTGGACGCCACTCGAGCCTACTGACGGTGATCGGATTCGCCAAGGCCCGTCTCAGCGCAGCTCAGCCGTGGGTAGCTCGTGCGATGCGCGATGCCATCAGCGTGAGGAGGTGGTAGGCGACGTGGGCGGCTGCGATCGCCGTCACCTCGGCGTGGTCGTAGGCTGGTGACACCTCGACGACGTCGGCGCCTTCGATGGCGAGGTCGCCAAGACGGTCGAGGATCCCAAGGAGCTCTCGAGAGGTGAGCCCACCGGCCTCGGGCGTTCCGGTGCCGGGAGCGAACGCCGGGTCGAGGACGTCGATGTCGATCGAGATGTAGACCGGTCGATCCGCGACTCGAGCGCGAATGTGCTCAGCGACGCCGTCGATGCCGAGGGTCTCAAGGTCTCGTGCCCGAATGATGTCAAATCCCATGGCGGCGTCGTCGTCGAGGTCGGAGCGAGCGTAGAGCGGACCGCGAGTGCCGACGTGGACGTTGGCGTCGGGAGTGAGCAACCCTTCCTCGAAGGCGCGTCGAAACGGCGTGCCGTGCGTGTACGGGGCGTCGAAGTACGTGTTCCACGTGTCGAGGTGGGCGTCGAAGTGGACGAGCGCGAGTGGTCCGGTTCGCCGGCTCAGCGCCCGTAGGAGCGGCAGGGCGACGGTGTGGTCTCCACCCAGCGTGACGATGCGACGCCCTGCCGCTCCGAGGTCGCCAGCGCCGGCCTCAATCGTCGCGAGGGCCGCCTCGATGGAGAAAGGGTTAGCGGCGACGTCACCCGCGTCAGCGAGCTGGACGAGCTCGAAGGCGGGCAGGTCGAGCTCTGGGTTGTACGGGCGCAGCAGGCGCGATCCAGCTCGAATCGCGTGAGGGCCAAAGCGCGCGCCTGGTCGGTAGGAGGTGCCGGCGTCGAACGGGACGCCGAGCACGACGAGCGGCGCCTCGGGCACCTCGTCGAGGCGCGGTAGGCGCGCAAACGTAGCAGGTCCAGAGAAACGAGGCGCGACGAGCGCGTCGGGGGGGCCTACGATGCCATCAGCCATCGTCTCCATACTCCTTCTCGTGCGGCCAGCGTCGTGGTCCTCGCGTCAACCGTCTCGGTTCCAAGACGCAAGAGATCCCTGCCCACGCTACTGCATCAGCTCCGCGTCTCGATGCCGTGCTCGGGTGCGACCGCCCGCAGGGGAGCGGTTGACGGTCGCACCGAGTGTCACTATCGTCACGGCGTGCAGGCGCTACG
>SIRY01000213.1 GCA_004366215.1 Actinomycetota bacterium
CACGATGTCTGGCCTCGCACGAGATCGACGAGCGCGGCGGCGCTCGTAACGAGGAACACACCGAGCCCTCCAACGGCCAGTGGCGCCTGCCACGCGCGCACCGCGCCGAGCCTCAGCGCCTCTGCCCCGCTCAGACCAACGCCGAGGCCGCCCACGACGACCCACGCTCGATCCCCTCGGAGCCCCCTGACGATGCCTGCGACGCTGACCGCAACCCAGCTCGCAGCCACGAGGCTCCACAGGGCTGATGCCGCACCTGCGCCGAGCGCGAGGTTCTTGCGAAACCCGGCGACGAGCGCCCTGACGCTGTCGTAGGGATCCATCACGACCGCGTCTCCCCCGTCCCACACGAGGACCTCGCCGCCGTACGCACGGATTCGACGCGCGAGCGCGAGGTCGTCGACGGGCTCTGCGCGCACCGCGGCAAAGCCTCCAACCAGGCGGTACGTCGCGCTCGAGAGCACGAGAACGGGCCCAAAGGCCACCTGGCTACGGTGAGCGGCCCAGGGAGCGAACGCCCCCGAGGCGAGCAGGGGCACCACCCAGTGCCACGTCGCGAGTGGGGCCCACCACCCTCCGATCCGAGGGCTCGGCTGCACCGACACGAGGCCACCGGGCGACGCAGCACTCGCAGCGACCAAGCGTCGCAGGGCGTCGCGACCGCGAAACTCGACGTCGGCGTCGACGAACATCACCCAGTCGACGTCGTCGACGGCCACGAGACTCAGCGCGGATGCTTTCGGATTCCACGTGGGCGGTGGCTCCTCTGCCTCAACCACTCGAGCGCCGTATCGGCGAGCCAACGCGGTCGTCGCCTCCCCGCTTCGGTCGTTGACGACGACGAGGTCGACCTCAAGCCCATCGACCCGCTGCAGCGCGAGCGAAGCGAGCAGTCGCGCAAGGGTGCGCGTCGCCTCGTGAGCCGGAACCACGACCCGAAGCCGGCCCTGCACGGCAGGCTGGACTCGCGGCCAATCCCCGAGTCGCCAGAGGCCGACGACGGCAGCAGCGAGCACGCCGAGCGAGGCCGCGCGCCAGCGCGACCCGCTCACGGACGCTCCCGCGCCAAGCGCGCGAGCGTCCGCAGCGTCCCGACCGGATCACCTCCAACCGGCGTCACGAGCAGCGTGGTCACTCCCGCCGCTCGCCACACATCGAGGCGCCGCGCCACCGTCGGCTCGTCACCGACGAGCGTGATCTCCTCGAGAAGCTCAGCCGGCACAGCCCGCTGTGCACCCTCGACGTCTCCTCGCAGGTAACGGTCCTGGATCTCGTCTGCCTCGTCCTCGAACCCGTAGCGCGCGACGAGATCGTGGTAGAAGTTTCGGCCCTTCGCACCCATCCCCCCCACGTAGAGGGCGACGAAGGGCCGAGCGAGGTCTCGCAGGTCCTCGACGTCTCGTCCGATGGCACACAGGCCTCCTGCCACCACGTCGAGCCGACCGAGGCTGGGGTCGCGACGCGATGCGCCCTCGGCGAGCGCCGCTCCCCACACGCGCTCGGCGCGGTCGGGCGAGAACAGCACGGGCAGCCACCCCTCGGCGATCTCGGCGGCGAGCGACACGTTACGTTCTCCGATCGCAGCGAGGTAGATCGGGATGCGCTCGCGAGGAGGATGCGTGATGAGCTTGAGCGGCTTGCCAAGTCCAGTCGTGCCCGGGCCCGTCCTCGGTACCTCGTAGAGACCGTGGTGCACGAGGCGCTCACGGCGCCACACCTGCCGGCAGATCTCGACCACCTCTCGAGTCCGAGCGAGTGGCCGGTCGTACGGCACGCCGTGCCACCCTTCGACGACCTGCGGCCCCGACGCACCGAGCCCGAGAACAGCACGACCACCTGAGACGACGTCAAGACCGACAGCGGTCTGGGCGATCAAGGCAGGGGTGCGGCTGTAGATCGGCAGGATCCCCGGGCCCAGCTGAATCCGCTCCGTCTTCGCGGCGAGGTAGCCGAGCAAGCTCACCGCGTCTTGACCGTACGCTTCGGGGACGAAGACGAGGTCGACGCCGGCAGCCTCCCAGCTCGCCACCGTGTCGGCAGCGGCCTTGACGTCGCCGGCGTAGTCCACCTGGGTTGCGATGCGCACGCGCTGCCTCAGCTTAGGCCACCGAACCAGACGGTCGCATCCGCTCGCTACTGCGCTTCGCTCGTCGCAACGCCCGGATCGTCGACGAGTCGCAGGTAGGGTCGCAGCTCGGTTGCGTCGCTGCCCACCACAGCACGCGCCTGATCGGTCGGTACACTCGGCGCGAGGATGAGCCGCTCGCCGGGCGACCAGTTTGCCGGCGTCGACACGGGGTAGCGCGCGGTGCGCTGGAGCGCATCCAGCACACGCAGAATCTCGGGGAAGCTGCGCCCCACCGACGCCGGATAGGTGATCATGAGCCGCACACGGCGGTCGGGGTCGATGACGAAGACCGAACGGACCGTCGCTGAGTCCAACTCCTTGGGATGAATCATTCCATAGAGGGTCGACACGTGTCTGTCTGGATCGGCGATCATCGGGAACCACATCGGCGCTCCAGCGACGTCAGCGATGTCGGCCTCCCAGCGACGGTGTGAGTCGACGTCGTCGACCGACAGCCCGATCACGCGCACGCCGCGGCGCTCGAACTCCGGACGCAACCGCGCGACCTCACCGAGCTCGGTCGTGCACACCGGGGTGAAATCCCGCGGGTGCGAGAACAGGATCGCCCACGATCCCCCCAGCCACTCGTGGAACCGGATTCGACCGTGCGTCGTCTCAGCTTCGAAGTCTGGTGCCTCATCCCCGAGGCGAACCACGCCAAGTTCGTCGTCTACCTCAGCCATGCGCCTACTCCTTCCGTCGGAGTCGCCTACGAGCCGCTCACACCAGCCCAACAGGACGTACGCCGCCGTACCCTACCACGTGGCACGAGCACGCGCGGCGGATTCCCACAGCGCTTGCGCTCAGCCCCTAGGCTCAATGGGCGCGATGCACGACCACCACCTCGGGCGCCTCAGCACGCTCTCGACGATCGCCGCGGCGAGCGCGTTGACCGTGCTCGCCGCGATCGACCACAGCGCTCTCATCGCACAGGCCGCGCTGCACACCGGGCTCGACGTCGGCACCCTCGTGCTCGCACGTGGTGCCCAGCGGTTCGCCCGACGTGGTCCCGACGCACGATCGACCTTCGGCTGGCAACGCGTCGACGTGCTCACAGGTGCCGTCCTCGCAGTCGTCGTGGCGCTTGCCAGCACCCTTGGCGTCGACGCCGCGGTGCGCGAGCACAGCTCCACACCGGGGGTTAGCCTCGCGTGTGCCGCCGTACTCGCCGCGGTCCCGGCGTGGCCTTTCTTCGTCAACGCCCGCACGCAGCGAACCTCAACCAGCGCGCGGGCACTGAGCCTCCACGCGGTCGCCGATCTCGGTGCCTTCCTCGCTACCCTCCTCGCGGCGCTTGCGGCGTGGACCTCGTTCGCTCGCCTCGTCGACGTCGGGGCCGCCGTCGTCATCTGGCTCCTCGTCGTAGTCCCCTCGGCAGCCATCGTTCGTGACGCGGTCTCGATCGCGCTCGACCTTGCTCCGCGTGGCGTCACCCTCAGCGAGGTCGCACGCACGATCGCCGCCACGCCCGGTGTCGTCGCCGTGCACCACCTGCACGTGTGGCGTCTCGATCCGACAACCCTGGCCCTGTCGGCTCACGTCGTCGCGCAGCCCGGACTGACGCTCCACGACAGCCAGCTGCTCGCAGCTCGCATCCGAGAGCGGCTGGCGCGCGAGCACGGCATCGCACACACCACGCTCGAACTTGAGTGCCACGCCTGTGCCGCGCCGCGCCACGAGGGTAGCCCGAAGAGTGGCCTGCTAGAACCCGAAGCCACGCACGCCCTCCGCCACCAGCTGCACCGCGATGGCGGCGAGCAAGAGACCGAAGATGCGCGAGAGCAGGGCGATACCTGACTCCTTGAGGAGACGAACGAGGCCCGTCGCGTAGCGCAACGTCACGTAGAGAATCGCCATCGTCACGACGAGCGCCCCTGCGAGCGCGAACGCAGGGCCAGGGCTCGTCGCGCGTCGTGCGAGCACGAGTACCGCCGCGATCGCACCCGGACCCGCAATGAGCGGCGTTGCGAGGGGCACCACAGCCACGGAGATGCCTTCCTCGGTGGCGCCGATCGAGTTGCCCCGGCCTGTGAGCAGCTCGAGGGCCACGATGAGGAGGAGCAGCCCACCTGAGACCTCGAGCGCGGGGATCGAGATGCCGAGGTAGCCAAGGATCTGAGAGCCCGCGAGGGCGAAGACCGCAAGCACCACCGACGCGAGGATGACCGCTTGGCCGGCGAGCCGCTGTCGTGCTCGCTGGTCTCGGCCACGGGTCACGACGAGGAACGTCGGCACGTTCCCCACGGGATCAACGATCACGAGGAGCGTCACGAGGGACTCGACGAGAAACTTCGTGACCACTCGACCTCCACACGTGACCGTCGCTCAGGAACTCTCCAGGGGGCGCCGATACACTAGCAAGCATCCTGTTCGCACAGCGTCCTGTGACACGCGGCCCCCAGCGGGTGTCGTTCTCCGGCGGCGTCGCCGAGAGAGCGGCGTGGGGACGAGTGCGTCGGGAACGAGGAGGGCGACCGTGAGACACCGTCGAGCCCGTGCACGCCGAGGTCAGCGAGGGCGATGGGTGGGAGCCGCGACGGCGGCCATCGCCCTCGCCGCAGTCGGGCTTGGGTGGCTCGCGCTGCCCCGGACGTCCCTCGTGTCGAGCCGGCGCGGCCTCGCGCGGATCGTCCACGTCGGCTTAGGGGAGCGACTCGTTGCGGTTCGAGCCACCATCGATGGGCGCGCTGTGCCTGTGGTCGTTCGCGACGGCCGCATCGTGCCAGAGCACTCCCTCGACCAAGGGGCCGCGGTGTCTGTCGTCGTACGCCTTGCCCCGCCACGCTGGCTTCGGTGGCTGCTCGGTCGTGAGACTACCGTCGCAACGACCGTCGACACCCCTGTTGCGCGGCTGCTCGACCCGATCGTCATCGCAAGCCACGGTGCGATCACGAGCGACTTCTCGATGCCGGTCTCGCTCGTGCGCATCACAACCCCGACGAGCAGCCAGGTGGTTCACCTCAGCGATCCGACCGCGCGGCTCACGGTGGTGTCGCCGTCGAGCACCCTCGACGCTGGTGTGATCCGGATCGAAGCCGCACCGCTGCCGTGGGAGAACCTCGCACCACCGACCTCGTTGACCTTCTTCCGGGTCGACTCTGCCGACCCGATCGCGATCGTCTCGCCTTCAACCTCGCAGCTCCAGCCCTCAACCCCTCTCACGATCACGCTCTCACAGCCTGTGACCTCGGTCTTCGGGAGTGCGCTACCTCGCATCAACCCGGTCGTCGCAGGGGCAGAACCGGTCCTTGGCACGTGGAGCCGTCCAACGCCGTACTCGCTCGTCTTCACCCCCACGACGCCCGATTTCTGGCCTGGAGAGGCCTTCGAGCTCCAGCTCCCTCGTGCCGTCGCGTTCGTCGGTCCCGGCGGGACCCTCGAGTCTCCGCGCTCGTCTCTGACGCTCACCGCGGCGCAGCCCTCGATCCTCGCGCTCCAGGAGCTCCTCGCTGAGCTCGACTACCTTCCGCTCCAGTTCCACCCCGCCACGCCGACGCCGTTGACGGTGGCGGCACAAGCCGCTGCGCTTCTCGACCCCCCGCGGGGATCGTTTTCGTGGCGATGGAGCGAGCCGAGCTCGCTGACCTCGTCGAGCTCGACGGTCAGCTCGTCGTGGCGCAGCTCGTAGGTGCCGATGGCGGTGTCGACCCCGTCGTAGCCCTCGACCTCGTCC
>SIRY01000214.1 GCA_004366215.1 Actinomycetota bacterium
CAGGGGCTCGGTGTTCGACGGGCGCAGGTTGAACCACCAGTCCGCAAACTCGATCGTGAGGCCATCGAGGTGATCGACGGACCCCTCCCCGCTAAAGGCCCGCTCGACGAACGCGAGGACCGCGCGAGCGTCGCGGACCTTGGAGTTGATCTCCCCTGACGCGGCGTAGCGCTCGTACTCCTTGCGGAGCGTCGAGAGCTCGCTGCCCGCGCGAGCCAGCTCCTCGAGCACGGTCACGGCGCCGATGACCCCAGAGTCGGCCCGGTAGTTCTCCCGGAAGTAGTAGTGGCCAGAGTGCTCTCCAGCGAACACCGCCCCGGTCGCCGCCATCTCGGCCTTGATGAACGAGTGGCCAACCCTCGTTCGAACCGGACGTCCTCCCTGCTCTCGGATGATCTCTGGAACGGCCCGAGAGCAGATGAGGTTGTAGAGGATGGTTGCACCCGGCTCGCGCTCGAGCATGCGGCGCGCGATAATCGCCGTCGTCGTCGAACCCGACAGTGGGGCTGCGCGGTCGTCGACGAGGAAGACCCGATCCGCGTCGCCGTCGAACGCGAGGCCGATGTCCGCTCCTTGGCTGAGCACCCGCGCCTTGAGGTCGATGAGGTTCTCGGGCTGGATCGGATCGGCCGGGTGGTTCGGAAACGATCCGTCGAGCTCGGCAAAGAGCACGTCGAGCTCGACCCCGAGTTCGCGAAAGACCGCGGGAACCACGAGGCCACCCATCCCGTTAGCTGTGTCGGCGACGACGCGCAGGCCGTCGAGGACGCGACGATCAACGAAGCTCACGACGTGCTCGACGTAGGCGTCGAGCAGGTCGAGCGTGTGCCGTTGCCCACGAGGCTGGGACCCTCGGGGCGGCAGCCCACGCTCGAGAGCCGCCTCGACCTCTCGCAGGCCGGTCTCGCTGCCGATCGGCGCCGCACCGGGCCCGCAGAACTTCAGGCCGTTGTAGTTGCCTGGGTTGTGAGAAGCGGTCACCATGACGCCGTGGGCATCGAGCCGACCGCTCGCGAAGTAGAGCATGTCGGTCGAGCAGAGTCCAAGCTCCGTGACGTCCACACCTTCGCTTCGCAGACCGTCTGACACCGCCTCTGCGAGCTCCTCGGACGACACTCGCATGTCTCGTCCGACGACGACGTGGTGCGGCCTCATCGTCAGCGCAAAGGCGCGCCCGATCGCGAAGGCAACCTCGCCATCAAGCTCGTCAGGCACGACACCACGCACGTCGTAGGCCTTGAAGATCTCGCTCATCGCCCCAGGGCACTCCTTCGACCGCCTCCTCAGGGTCAGGCACTGCCGAACCCCGAGCACCCCGGCAGCTTACCGCACGAGACCCGGCTGCGGGTTCAGCAGCGCTCAGGCGCGCTGACGCCGACGTCCTCGGCTCGCTCTGGCGTCCTCCTCGACGAGCGACACGACCTCCGTGATCGAGACCTCGTCGCCGTCGCGGCGCCACCACTTGGCTCCGCACGCTGCGCACGAGATGAGCGTCAAGGCGTGGTGGGCGACGTCGAGGTCGATGACGACGAGGTCGCGCTCACGACACACAGGGCACACAGCATCCACCGCAGTTCCTCCCCTCGCGCACTTGACGTGCGCCCTCAGTGCTTTCGGCACGCGCACAGCGGATCTTTACCAACTGTTGAACGAGCACGCACAGGTCGGGGCACGGGATGCCCCACAGCGCAGTGGCCAGAGCGCCAGGGCCACCGTCGCTCGAGTCGCTACACTCAGGCCATGCAGGACCTACTCGAGAGCGTCGATGCGTTGTGGCGGCGAGTGTCGCACACCTTCGAGGAGCTCGGCCTCGACGGTATCGACAGCGACCAAGAGCTCGCCTGGCGGGTGTCCCACGTCGCGAGCGCGCTCAGCGCTGCGAGGGCTGTCCTCACTGAGCCAGGCGTCGCTGAGCCGCTCGCGCGCTTCGCCGTCGCGTCGCTCGCGCGAGAGGCGGCCTCAGAGCTCGTCGCCCTCGGGCTCATCGATGATCTCGCCACGATCAACCTCCCTGCACGACCGACCCTCGAGCTCGCGCACGCGGCGCTCGAGGCACCGCGAAGCTGGTCGCTCGGCGCTGAACTCGACCTCGCGCGCGAGACGTTTGCACGTTTCGCGACCGAGGTCGTCGAGCCGTACGCCTCCAGGGTGCATCGCAGCAACCTCGACGTTCCAGAGCCTGTCATCGAGGGCCTCGCGGCCCTTGGCGGTTTTGGCCTCACGATCCCCGAGCGCTACGGCGGCTCAGGAACAGGCGAGTCGACGGACGTCCTCGCGATGCTCGTCGCGACCGAGGAGCTCTCTCGTGCTTCGCTCGGCATCGGCGGCTCGCTCATCACACGCCCGGAGATCATCGCCCGCGCACTGCTCGCCGGTGGGACGGAAGAGCAGCGCGCGACGTACCTCCCGGCTCTTGCGAGCGGCGAGATCATGGGGGCGGTTGCGGTGACCGAACCCGACTACGGCTCTGACGTGGCATCGATCGCGACCCGTGGCGTCGTCGACGGAGATTCGATCCTGCTTCGCGGCGTCAAGACCTGGTGTACCTTCGCCGGTCGAGCGGAGCTGCTCGCGGTGCTCGTGCGGACCGAGCCCGACCCTGCCCTCCGCCACCGGGGGCTCTCGCTCGTCCTCGTCGACAAGCCCCGCTGCAGCGGCCACAGCTTCGAGCTCGACCTCGGTGGCGGACGCCTCGTTGGACGAGCGATCGACACGCTCGGCTACCGAGGCATGCACTCATTCGAGCTCTCCTTCGACGACGTCCGCGTCGAGCGGTCGAAGCTCGTTGGGGGCGACGCCGGGCGAGGGCGAGGGTTCTACCTCCAGATGAGCGGCTTCGAGAACGGTCGGCTCCAGACGGTTGCGCGCGCCATCGGCCTCATGGAGGCCGCTCTCGACGCCGCGCACGGCTACGCGGCTCACCGGCGAGTCTTTGGCCACCGACTCCTCGACTACTCCCTGTCGGTCTACAAGCTCGCACGTATGGCCGGCGTCGTCGCCGCCGCGCGAGCACTCGCGTACCGAAACGCCGCAGACGTCGGCACGCGGGGCGGATCGCTCGCAGCGTCCATGGCCAAGGCCTGGGCGTGTCGCCAGGCGGAGTGGGTTACGCGTGAGGCGATGCAGCTTCATGGCGGCATGGGCTACGCCGAAGAGTACCCCGTGAGCCGCGACTTCGTCCACGCCCGCGTGCTGTCGATCTTCGAGGGCAGCGACGAGACCCTCTCGCTTCGGGTAGTGGCGCGTGCCCTCGCGACGCAGCCGAGGGTCGCCGGATGAGCCTTGTCCGTCGCATCGTCGGCGACCTCCTGCTCTGGGTCGGGATCCTCGCCGGCAGCCTCGCCATCGTCGTGCACCTCCTCACCCTCAGTGTGCTCACACCCGGGCGGCTGCCTCAGGAGGCCTCACAGCTCGCGGCAAGCCCCGTGATCCAGCGCGCCATCGCCGACTCGCTCACGAACGCACTCGAGCCCATCGCCGCGGCACAAGGCACGACGGTGACGTCGAGCGAGACGCTGCCCGCGGTTCGAGCCGCGCTCGACTCACCGCTCGTCCACGCGCAGTTCCTCGGCGCGATGACGACGATGCAAGAGCGGCTCCTCGGCCAGACTCACCAACCGATCACCCTCGGTGGACCGGCCTTCACCCAGGCGGTGGCAGCGTCGCTCGCCTCGGTCGATCCGACGCTCGCCCACTCGGTCGCTGCCGAGGACCTCGCGATCACCATCCCCGGCGCGGCCGTCCCCAATCTCGGTTTCCTCGCGAGCGGCGCCGGTCGCACTGAGCACACGCTGCTCTCGCTCACGCTCCTCGCTCTCGTTCTCTGTCTGGTCGTCCACCCGAACCGCCGGGGGGTGCTGGCCCGGATCGGCACGTGGCTCATCGGCTGCTCCGTCGCCGAGGTCGCCCTCTTCTGGTTCTTGCCGCGCGAGGTACTCCCGCACGTCGGGCTCTCGTGGGCGCAGTTCGCAGCCGTCGTCCTCGCGACGACCGGCGAGGCCACAGTCACCTTCTTCCTCGAGCTCTTCGCGCTCGGCGCCGGCGCGATCGCGCTCGCGCGCGGGATGCGAGCGCTCGTCTAGCGCTGAGGCTGCATGCCGGCGCGCCTGCCACGTGCCGCGAACCGCTCCGCCATCTTGCGGCTCGCCTCGTCGATCATCTCGTCGCCGAACATCACGGCGCCGCGCCGGTCAGCCTGCGTCGCTTGCTCGTAGGCCTCGAGGAGCGCGAGCGCGCGATCGAAGAGCTCCTGGCTCGGCCGGTAGACGTCGTTGAGCACCGGGACTTGATCAGGATGGATCGCCCACTTGCCGTCGTAGCCGAGCAGCGCTGACCTCATCGCGTACTCACGAAGCCCGTCGAGGTCGTGAACCTTGAGGTAGGGACCGTCGATGACCTGCAGACCCGCTGCTCGAGCTGCCATGAGGATCTTTGCGAACACGTAGTGGAAGTGGTCGCCAGGATACTCTGGGAGTGCGACGCCACCGGTCAGGACCGGCATCTGCATCGAGGCAGCGAAGTCCGCAGGCCCGAACACGAGCGCCTCGAGGCGCGGTGAGGCCGTCGCGATCGCCTCGACGTTGATGAGGCCGGTGGCGGTCTCAATCTGGGCCTCGATACCAAGGTGCCCCGGTGGCAGGCCAACCTCGGCCTCAAGGTGGCTCAAGACGAGGTCGAGAGCCGCGACCTCATGAGGGTGCTGCACCTTGGGCAACATCACCTCGTCCAAGCGAGGACCCGCCTCCGTGACGACCTCGATGAGGTCTCGCAACGTCAGCTGCGAGTCCCACGCGTTGACGCGAACGCAGAGCACGCGGTCGTCCCACGGCAACTCCCGCACGGCCCGAGCCACCCGTGCCCGCGCCGCCGCCTTCTCTGCCGAGGCTACCGAGTCCTCAAGGTCGAGAAACGTCATATCGGCAGGGATCGACACAGCCTTCGAGATGAACCGGTCCGAGGATCCTGGAACCGAGAGGCACGAGCGCCGTGGCAGCTCTCGACTGCGAGCAGACATGCCACGAGCCTACCAAGGCCACGACGGCGAGGCTGGTCAGGACTCAGAGAGCTCGAACCATAGGAAGCCGTACGGAGCGAGCGTCAACGGGTAGCCGACGCCTCGTCGGATGGCAGGAAACGGAGTCATCCCGAGCAGCTCGACAGGGACGTAGCCGTCGTAGGCGTCGAGGTCGAGCTCGCACGGCTGCGCCTTCGACGACACGTTGGCGACGCAGAGGACGACCCGATCTCGACTCGCGCTCGCGCGGAGGTACGCAAGGATGGCGGAGTTCTCGACGTCGAGGAGCTCGAAGGAGCCGACTCCGAAGATCCCCTCTTGGCGGCGAGCGAGTAGCAGCTCGCGCAGCCACCGGAGGAACGACGACGGGTTACGCATCTGCGACTCGACGTTGACGACCTGGAAGCCATAGACAGGATCAGTGATCGGCGCGAGGTAGAGCCGCTGAGGGTCGGCTCGAGAGAAGCCTCCGTTTCGATCAGGCGACCACTGCATCGGTGTCCGGACAGAGTCACGATCGCCGAGGTAGACGTTGTCACCCATGAGTATCTCGTCGCCGTAGTAGAGGACTGGCGAGCCTGCCAGCGAGAGCAACAGGGCGT
>SIRY01000215.1 GCA_004366215.1 Actinomycetota bacterium
GCCCCCCGCTCACGACCCGCGTCTCGTCCGCATCGGCCACGACTTGCCCTCCGTGCCCTCTCGGTGGCAGCAAGCCACGCGTGCTCCCTCGGCTCGCGGCGCGACGCCGCCGGCCCCCACCCGAGACTACAGTAGCCTTGGGGTTGAAGAGCTCACGTCCGTGCGCACCGTCGCACTCCGCACCACCGCGGCCCACGGAGCGTTGAGCACGCAGAAGCGAGAGGCACTGTGAACAGGCTGACCGACTCGACCACCATGGCACCCCACGACCTCGCAGCCGGCGAGGCGGAGTCGTGTGGACTCGGTGCGCTCCAGGTACCGCTGGATGAGCGCGAGGCAGCGTCACTTGCCCGGGCGTTCGCCGCGATCGCTGACCCTGTTCGCCTCCGTCTGCTCGCCATCGTCGCGGCGCACGGCTCGGTCTGCTCATGCGACCTCGAGGCTCCCCTCGGTCGCTCCCAGCCCACCATCTCTCACCACACCCACGTCTTGGCCGAAGCGGGCATCCTCGTCGGCCAACGCCGAGGGCGTTGGATGTGGTGGCAGGTCTCGCCGACGCGCCTTGGCGCACTAGCTCACACCCTCGCGACGCTCGCCGCCGACGCATCCTCCTGAGGCGCAACGTCCTGCGCGCGCCCCACCTGCGACGAGACGCCGTCCTCCCGGCGCACACCCCTCAGCCGCACGTCGTGGTCAATAGGCTGGGTCAATAGGCTGGGGGCGTGGATCTCGCTCGCTCGCTTCGGTGGCGACGCCAGGGGGAGGATCGATTCGTCGCCGCCCTCGGGGCCCTCGACGACCTCGAGCTCCCCTCTCGGCTCCCTGGTTGGACGAGACGGACGCTCGTCGCCCACGTCGCCGAGAACGCGCGAGCTCTGTGCAACCTCCTCGAGTGGGCTGAGACGGGGAGGGAGCACCCCATGTACGAATCTGCCGACGCTCGCCGCCGAGGCATCGAGCAGACCGCGCGCCTCCCTGTCCCCTCGCTCCTTGAGCACCTCGCCAAGACTCGCGCCGAGCTCGACCGTGCGATCGACTCGCTCCCAGCCTGCGCGTGGAACGCGCCGCTTCGCAGCGCTGTCGGTCGTCCCATCCGGGCTCACGACGTGCCGTGGATGCGCTGTCGAGAGGTGTGGGTCCACGCGGTTGACCTCGCTGGCGACGTCGGCTTCGACGACCTGCCCGACGACCTCCTTCGCGCCGTCCTCGATGACGCGTTCACGCTCTGGCGCTCTCGGGGTCGCGAACCGAGGATCGAGCTCCGCTCTGGCGAGAGCGTGTGGGGACCGGGGCCGGCGGTCATCGAGGGCACGCTCCCAGAGCTCGTCGCGCTCGTGACGGGCCGCGTCGCCCCGTCGGATCCTGGCATCTCTCTGCCCGAGTGGCTCTGAGACGGAGCGGAGGCTGCCCGAGGTCAAGCCGTCCGACGCGGGCTCTAGGCAGCCCACGAGTCCGTCCACCCCGCAAGGTCAGGACGGCCAAGGCGTCACTGCGGTCTGCGTGCTCGAACGCTGGTCCGACGATCCCGCACCTCCTTGGTCACTCGCCGAGCCCTCGACCCGCGACCGCTGAGGTCTCGACTCCTCGGAGCTCGAGGAGCCACCCGGCCGAGCTAGTGGAGGATCGCCACCCACCCCGCGAGCGCAAGGAGCGTGACGACGAGGACCGGGGCGGTGAGCACCAGACCTTGGCGCAGGTAGCGGAGCCAGCCGATCTTGACCCCCTTCGACTCGAGCACGTGGAGCCAGAGCAACGTCGCGAGGGATCCGATGGGCGTGAACTTTGGCCCGAGGTCTGCGCCGACGATGTTCGCGTACACCGCGACGGTGCGTGGCATCGCCGCGAGGTGTGAACTGCTGATGGCGAGCGCGCCGACGAGCACCGTCGGCAGGTTGTTCATCACCGCCGACAGCACGGCTGCACCCCCGCCCGCGACGAGTGCGACGAGGGCTGATCCCCCTCGCGCCACGTCCTCGAGCCCACGGGCGAGCAGCGACGTGAGTCCGGCGTTGCGCAGCCCGAACACGACGAGGTACATGCCGAGCGAGAACACCACGATGCGCCACGGCGCGCCGCGGACGGTCGGCGCGACGGCGACGACCGGCGATCGACTCGCTGCAGCGAGGTAGCCGATGGTCACGAGCGAGGCCGGCACACTCACCGGAACTCCAAGGGGCTCTGAGGCGAGGTAGCCCACGAGCAGCGCGACGATCGCGACCCAGCCGAGGCGGAACAGCCGGCGATCGTGGATCGCGTGAGATGCTCGCGGCAGGAGCGAGGGCTCGAACGATCGAGGCAACGAGCGCCGGTAGAAGACGAGGAGCACGCCGACGCTTGCCACGAGCGAGACGAGGTCGACCGGGACCATGTGGACCGCGTAGGTCGTAAAGCCGATGTGGAAGAAGGACGCGCTCACGATGTTGACGAGGTTCGACACGACGAGCGGCACACTCGTCGTGTCCGCAATGAAGCCGGCCGCCATCACGATGGCGAACGCAGCTGGCGGGTCGACACCGAGCGCCTGCACCTGCGCGTAGACGATCGGCGTGAGCACGAGGGCCGCCCCGTCGTTCGCGAAGAGTGCCGCGATCACGGCGCCGAGCCCGAGGACGAGCACCACCGCGAGCAGCCCCCGTCCTCGTGCGAGCCGAAGTACCCCGATAGCCGCCCACTCGAAGAAGCCCGCGCGGTCGAGGACGAGTGAGACGAGGACGAGCGCGACGAAGGTGATCGTGGCGCCGGCGACG
>SIRY01000216.1 GCA_004366215.1 Actinomycetota bacterium
GTCGCACAGTCGCTCTACGAGGAGTTCAAAGAGCCGCTCTACGCTCCGCCGCCGCTCCTGTCGCGCATGTGCGAGGCTGGCCTCCTTGGCCGAAAGAGCGGCCGCGGCTTCTACCGCTACGACGAGCCGAGCCCGACCGCCTCGACCTCGTAGACTCTCGCTGCGACGGCGTCAAGGAGGTCAGCATGGCACCGGAGCGAGTCCGCTTCGCTCCATCGCCGACGGGGATGTTCCACGTCGGGTCAGCGCGCACCGCGCTCTACAACTGGGTCGTCGCTCGGCAGAGCGGCGGGGCGTTCATCCTCCGCATCGACGACACGGACGAGGAGCGCAACCGCGAAGACTGGGTCGATGGCATCCTGAGTGCGCTGCGCTGGCTCGGGCTGACCTGGGACGAGGGGCCCATTCGTCAGTCGTCGCGCCTCGAGCGCTACCGCGAGGCAGCCGAGAAGCTCCTCGCCTCGAACCAGGCCTACTGGTGTGACTGCACGAGAGCAGCGGTCGACGCCCGCAAGCCGCCTGGTGCTCCGCCAGGCTACGACGGCTTCTGTCGCGACCGCAACCTCGGTCCGGGACCAGGCCGCGCGCTTCGGTTCCGCGTGCCAGACCGCGACGTCGTCGTCGAGGACCTCGTTCGAGGCTCCGTGACGTTTCCAGCGGGCTCGATCGAGGACTTCATCGTCGTCAAGTCCTCGGGCCAGCCGCTCTACGTGCTCGCGAACGTCGTCGACGACGTCGACTTCGCGATCACGCTCGTGCTGCGTGCCGAGGAGCACCTGCCGACGACGCCGAAGGCCGTGCTCCTCCACGAGGCGCTCGCGACGACCCCCCCGCGCTTTGCGCACCTGTCGTTCCTCGTCAACGCGCAGCGCCAGAAGCTGTCGAAGCGGCGCGACCGGGTCGCGGTCGAAGACTACCGAGCGCTCGGCGTCCTGCCCTGGGCGCTGCTGAACTACCTCGCGCTGCTCGGCTGGAGCCCCGGTGGTGACGAGGAGTTCTTCAGCCGCGAGGAGCTCATCGAGCGATTCGACCTCGCGCGCCTCCAGCACGCCCCCGCCTTCTTCGACGAGCGCAAGCTCCTCGCCTTCAACCAGCACTACCTCGCCGAGGCCTCGAGCGAGGACCTCATCGAGGCTGGCCACGACCTCTTCGCTGCGATCGGCGCGCTCGACGACGAGGACCGACGATCCCGGCTCCGCGAGCTGCTGCCGCTCGTAGCGCCTCGGGTGCGCACCCTCGCCGAGGCTGCGGCGATGAGCAGGTTCCTCTTCCGTGAGCCCGAGGTCCCCGCTGACGAGGTCGAGACCCTACCCCCTGAGGCGTCGTCGTGGCTAGGTGCCGCCGAGGACGCGCTCTCGACGCTCGAGCCGTTTGACGCGGCGTCCATCGAGGCTTCCCTGCGTCGCCTCGCGAGCTCCCTCGGCACGACCCTCCGCGCGCTCCAAGCGCCGATTCGGCTGGCGACGACCGGCGCCAGGGTCGGCCCTCCCCTCTTTGCGGCCCTCGAGCTGCTCGGTCGGGCAGCCACGCTCCGTCGTCTCGAGCGCCTCATCGAGCGGCTCGGCGCACGAGGGCCTCGAGCCGAGTAAGCTGTGGCCACCTTCGGGGGTGGTGTAATTGGCAACACAGCAGGTTCTGGCCCTGCCATTGGGGGTTCGAGTCCTCCCCCCCGAGCACCAGCGCGAGTCGGCGTCAGGGCGGTGCCGCCGGACGGCACTCTGAGCCGTCGCGCCTCGACGACCCGCACGTCCGTCGCAGCGTCTCGCGACGATCTGGGACGACGCGAGGGCGCGCCTGCGCCTCCCGAGTGTTCGCCGGCGCACGACGGGGTCGCGACGGTAACCAAGTCGAAGTGGCTCAAGGCGCCGCAGGCGGCGCCCCCGTCTCGAGGGAGGCGCGCCGCGCGGTCCGTTCCCTCCTAGGGAGTCTCCTCGTTCGACGCCTTCGCGCGCGCTCGCGCCAGTCGATTGAGCGCGTTGAGCAGCGCGCGAGCAGATGCCTCCACGATGTCGGTCGACACGCCTCGACCGCTCACCTCCCGGCCGCCGGCCTCGATCGTCACGGAGACCGCACCGAGCGCGTCGACGCCACTCGTGACCGAGCTCACCGAGAAGCCGGTCAGCCGGGCCTCGACGCCGGTCGCGCGGGCGAACACCCGGCCGAGCGCGTCGACCATGCCGTTGCCACGCGCGGTCGCCTCGACACGCTCGCCGTTGATGAGCAGCGTCGCCGTCGCCTGCGCCTCGCGCCCCGTCGCCGCCTCGACGGCGTACGCAACGAGCTCGTAGCGGTCGGTGAGCGTCATGCCGAGCTCCTCAGCCACGATCGCCTCGAGGTCGGCCTCAGACAGCTCAACCTTGCGGTCGGCAAGCTCCTTGAACCGCTGGAACGTCGCGTTGAGCGCGTCGCCCTCGAGGTGGAGACCGATCCGCGAGAGCGCGTCGCGAAACGCGTGACGACCCGAGTGCTTGCCGAGCACGATCTGAGCGCCCTCCTGGCCGACGCTCGCGGCGTCGATGACCTCGTACGTCGAGCGATCTTGGAGCACACCGTGCTGGTGGATGCCTGACTCGTGCGCGAACGCGTTGCGCCCGACGACCGCCTTGTTGTACTGCACCGGGTAGCCGGTCAGCCTCGAGACGAGCCGCGAGGTACGCGCGAGCTCCCGAGTGTCGATGCCGGTGGTCAATCCTCCGAAGAGGTCTTGGCGCACCCGAAGGCCCATGACGACCTCTTCGAGCGACGCGTTGCCAGCCCGCTCGCCGATGCCGTTGATGCAACACTCCACCTGGCGCGCACCCGCCTGGACTGCGGCGAGCGAGTTCGCCGTCGCGAGTCCAAGGTCGTTGTGGCAGTGGCAGGAGATGACGTAGGAGCCGCGGACCTCCTCGCGCACCGACTCGATCATGCGGGCGAAGTCCCACGGGATGCCAAAGCCGACCGTGTCGGGGATGTTGATCGTCGAGGCACCCTCATCGACGGCGACCTGGAGCACGCGGTAGAGGAAGTCGAGCGGGGTGCGCGTCGCATCCTGAGGCGAGAACTCGACGTCCTCGACCAGCTCTCGAGCACGCCCCACGGCGCGTCGCACCTCTTCGACCACCTGGTGCTCGCTGAGGTGGAGCATGTGCTCGAGGTGGGTCGGCGACGTCGAGATGAAGACGTGGATGCGGTGGCGCTCGGCGTCTCGCACCGCCTCGTAGCAGCGCTCGATGTCGCTCAGGTGCGTGCGCGAGAGGCCACAGATCACCGGCCCGTGGACGCTGCGAGCAATCGCCTGGACCGCCTCGAAGTCACCCTGGCTCGCCACAGGGAAGCCGGCCTCGATGACGTCGACGCCAAGGCGGGCGAGCTGCTCTGCGATCTCGAGCTTCTCGAGGGGATCGAGGGAGATCCCCGGTGCCTGCTCTCCGTCGCGAAGCGTCGTATCGAAAATGCGAACTCGCTCGTTGACGACACCCTCGACCATCGACCTCTCCTTAGTTCTCGTGACTCGCCCACCTACGAAACGACCCTCCTGCCACAGGCAAGGAGGGTCGAGGCCAGCTGTCGCCGACAGCTGGCCTAGGTAAGAAGAAGCTCGCAACCGACGCGCTCCATCGGCTCACACCCTAGAGGCCCGCGATGCGGCACGTGACCGTTCGGGCGTAGATAATCCCGTCGGTCGCCTCAAGTTCACGCACGACACCGTCGGGAATCGGACCGTCCACCCCGAGGACCATGAGCGCGGTGCCATCGTCCTTGCGCGGAGAGACCGCCATGGCGTCGATGGAGCGACCAGCCTGCCCGAGGAGCATCCCGACCGTCCCTACCATGCCGGGCCGATCGACGTTGCGCACGATCAGCATCCACCGAGACGGCGGCACCTCCACCCAGTGCCCGTCGACGAGCACGATCCGAGGCTCGCTGGCACGCTGGCCAGCCAGCGTCCCCGCGACCACGTGGGCGCCCGAGCGCACGACGAGCAGGTTGTGGTAGTTCGCCGACGCTACCTTCGTCGACTCGCGAACGGCCAAGCCGCGCTCCTGAGCGAGCTGGGGAGCGTTGACGTAGGAGACTGGCTCATCGACGGCGTCGAGCAGCACGCCGCGCAGCACCGCGAGGGAGAGCAGCCGCGTGTCCTCGTGGGCGAGCTGTCCTTCGTAGGCGATCTCGAGCTCCTCTGGCAGCCGACCCTCCACCGCGCTGAGCAGCACGCCGAGGGCCTCACCGAGCGGGAGCAGCGCACGGACGAGCGCAGAGGCCTCGCCCGCGTTGACGTTGACCGCGAAGGGGACGAACTCGCCGGCAAGGGCGAGGAGGACCTGCTCGGCGATCGTCACCCCGGCCTTCGACTGGGCCTCGCGCGTCGAGGCCCCAAGGTGCGGCGTCAGCACGACGTCAGCGCGACCGACGACGGGAGAGCGCGTCGGGGGCTCCTCAGCGAACACGTCGAGGGCCGCGCCGGCGACGTGGCCGCGCTCGAGCGCCTCGGCGAGCGCCGCTTCGTCGACGATGCCACCTCGCGAGGCGTTGACGAGCAGCACGCCAGGCTTGACCTTGCCTAGCAGCTCCGCCCCGACGAGCCCGACGGTCTCCTTGGTCTTTGGCAGGTGGATCGTGATGACGTCAGCAACCTCCGCGAGGTCCTCGAGCTCGAGCAGCACGACGCCCATCTTGCGGGCGCGCTCCTGGGAGATGTAGGGGTCGTAGGCGACGACGCGCATGCCAAACGCGCTCGCGCGCTGCGCTACGAGCGTCCCGATCCGACCGAGGCCGATGATGCCGAGCGTCTTGCCGTAGAGCTCCACGCCCTCGAAGGCGCTCCGCCGCCACTCTCGCCGCTGGACCGACGCGTGCGCCTGGGGAATGTGTCGGGCGAGCGCGAGCATGAGCGCGAGGGTGTGCTCTGCCGCGGAGACGATGTTCGACTGGGGTGCGTTGACCACCATGACGCCCCGCTTCGTCGCAGCCTCGACGTCGACGTTGTCGAGGCCGATGCCGGCCCGGCCGACGACGACGAGCCGTGGCGCAGCCTCGAGCACCTCAGCGGTGACCCTCGTCGCCGATCGGATGATGAGCGCCTCCGCGTCGGCGACGGCCTCGCGCAGCGACGAGGGGTCGAGGTCGGTCTGCACGTCCACTTCGTGGCCCGCTTGCCGGAGCAGCTCGAGACCCTCGTCGGCGATGGTTTCGGTCACTAGTATCCGCGCCACGCTCCACCCTCCACAGCTCGTCGTGCTTCCCTAAATCTTACCTAGAAAGTCAACAATCCGAGCCACGCCCTCGTCGAGCGCGTCGTCTGCGAGCGCGTACGACAGACGCCAGCTACCAGGCGCCTCGAAGGCCTCTCCCGGCACGACCGCGACGTGGACCTCTTCGAGCAACCGGGTCGCGAGCTCGAGGCTGGAGGTGCCGCCGCGAGCCCCCAGCAGGCGCTCGAGCGACGGGAACACGTAGAACGCCCCGTCAGGCCAGGCGACGTCCAGTCCTTCGATCCCGGCCAGCCCGCTGACGATCCGCTCGCGCCGCCGTGCGAAGGCCTCACGCATCCACGCTGTGGCCTCGAGCGGCGCGCTCAGCGCAGCGAGCGCCGCTCGCTGCGAGACGTTCGCGACGTTCGACGAGAGCTGACTCTGGAGGTTCGCGACCGCGGAGGCCACCGGCGTCGGAGCGACCACCCAGCCCACGCGCCAGCCCGTCATCGCAAAGGTCTTGGCGACCCCGTTGACGAGGACGAGACGCTCGAGCAACCGCTCGTCGGCGACCTCAGCGAGCGAGGTGGCACGCTCGCCCGTGTAGGTCAGGTGCTGGTAGATCTCGTCCGCGAGCACCCACACGCCGCGTGCACTGAGCACCTCGGCGAGCTCGCGCGACTCCTCCGAGGTGTAGACCGCCCCCGTCGGGTTCGAAGGCGAGACGTGGATAAAGAGCGAAGTCCGATCCGTCACCGCTGCTTCGACCTGCTCTGGGGTCACCTTGAAGCCTGTCGCGAGGGAGGTCGGCACGAAGACCGGCGTCGCACCTGCGAGCCGAACGACCTCTGGGTACGACACCCAGCACGGCGTAGGAAT